>JBDTJV010000299.1:0-5487 GCA_039935675.1 Ginsengibacter sp.
TTAACTGTAAACCGGCGGGATACGCTTCTGTAGGGATGAATCCTTTTACATGGGAAACGCCTTCCCCGGATGTGGATGCATTTTTTCCTAAACTCACAACAGCCAATGCATTGTCCATACCGTTGGCTACATATAACGTATTTCCTGAATCGTCGAGTGCGAGCGCGTTTGGCGAATCTCCTATTAAATTATCCTGATCTGGGTTTAATTTTACAGAAATGGAATCTACGACATCACCAGATTGAGTATTTATCACCGAGATATAACCACTGTTACCGTTTGATACATAAATGAACCGGCCGTCTTTACTACTGATAACCGCGTTAGGATGAAGTCCCACTTTCAATTCTTTTTCCACCGAGCCGGTTTTTAAATCTATAATACTTACCGAGCCGGTTGACGTAGCGCCGGTGCGTGGATCTATGTACACTTCCCCGTAAGGAATGCCGGCGGTTTCTTTAGAAGCGTCTGTAGGAACCGGTCCAGCCCAGTTGGTTACATATGCTTTGGAAGCAGATAAAGCAATTCCGAAGGGAGCCATTCCTGTGGCTGTCGTCCATATTATTTTTTTATCGCTCAATCTTACTTTACAGAGCTGGCTGTTTCCATTTAAAACGACGTACAAATATTTTTCTCCATCTTCATCTTTAATCGCAATATCATTGGGCAAAGACATCGGAGCAGGACTTAATGCTGCAAAAGAAATACTATCTTGTATAGTTGCTTTTTCTCCATCCCAGGTAGCTTCCATAATAACCGAAATCTTATTATTAGGATTAGCCGCGCCCCATAATACATGTACGCCTTTTTCATCCTCAAATGTTTTTATACCTGAATAGGTACTCATAAATCCACTGTAATCACCGGAATAATCAAGATGAAATAAAATCTTCTTTTCGGAAATATTTATGAAAGCCACGCCATACCTGTCTTCCACGGCTAATATTTTTCCGCCTGGAAGTACAACGCAATCGAGGCTGTGGTTTTCCAGGGAAGGATTTCCAAAGCCAATCACCGTTCCCGCCGGATCAATAAAGCGATTGTAAGGCATCAGGATAGCGCTATTGTCGGGAGTAAGCGTGGTATCATCGTAACTGCTGTGATAGTTGTCATCAGAAGTAACTGTAGATTTAAAAACCCTCGTAGATTTACAGGAGGTAAACAGGAAAGAAAAAACGATAACGATTTTAAAAACTACTTCGATATTAGTTGATTTCATTGGAAAGAATTTGTTATAATATGGTATTTAAGAACATACTAACTGTTACCAGTAAACGAACAATTATTGCTGATTTTAATTTTTGCAAAAGGCCAATCTCCTGCTAAATTAATAAAAGATTTAACCGTATTTTATTTTCTGTCAATATCAATGTTTAAAATAGGAAGGTAAAGTAGACGTTGCCGGGTCCTTATAGTAGTAATTGCATTCTGTATAGTAAACGAACAAATATCCAGGATTTCTATTTCCAAATAAAGCCAAATTTCACGTTTAGTTTTCTTTGAAAGCTGAAGGAGTAACTCCAAATTTAGATTTGAAAACGGTAGCAAAATAAGCAGCCGAAGAGAATCCGGATTTGAAGGCAATTTCTGAAATGGTTAAATTTTCGTGATGCATGTAATATTTGGCTTTTTGCAGGCGCGTGGTCACTATGTATTCATTCACACTCGTGTTGAGCAAGGCTTTTATTTTCCTGTATAATTGGATCCTGGTAATTCCCATTTCAGCACAAATGTCATTGATCCCAAAATGATCGTTACTCAAATTATTTTCTACAATAGCGGTAAAATCTATAAGAAATTTACGGTCGGATTTTTTAGAAACAGTAAATTTTTCTTCTGAGAAAATTTCTCCTGAATAATGTTCCTTTATCTTCTCGCGATTTTTTATAAGACTTTCAATTGTTTTTTGAAGAAAAACCAGGTTAAATGGTTTGGTAATATAAGCGTCGGCCTGTATTTCCATGCCTTCAATTTTTTGCGCGTCCTGGTCTTTGGCAGTTAATAAAATAATAGGAATATGCGAAGTACGCACGTCACTTTTAAAGATCTTAGTAAGTTCAAGACCATTTTTACCGGGAATTACGATATCACTTAGGATGACATCAGGAACATTATCAAAAGCCATTTGTAAGGCCTTCATGCTATTTTCAGCTTCTATAGTTGTATAATTATGGCTTAATCTTGATCGTAAATATTCCCTCATTTCATCATTATCCTCAATAATTAAGATCGTCTGGTATTTTGGAATTAATTCATCTTCTGTGTCCTCCAGCGATTCAATGTCATAAAGTTCGCGACTGTAAATATTATGTTCCTTATCTGAAGTTAATTCTTCGGATACTTCTCCAAATTCGCTTTCTTCAAAATGGGAATTTCCCATCTGTAATTTAATCTCGAATACACAACCTTTTCCTTTTTCACTTTTTGCTGTGATAGAGCCCTTATGCAACTCTATTAATTCTTTTGAAAGTGCAAGCCCTAAACCCGTCCCTTTATAATTTTCATATTCTCCCTGGAAGAAAGGCTCAAAAGCATGATCGATTACTTCCCTGGTCATTCCGATTCCATCATCCTCAATAGTAATGACGGCAATGTTTTCTTTCTTTGAAAGACTAACGTATATATTCCCATTTTCTTTGGTAAACTTAAATGCATTGGATATGATATTAAAAATTACCTTGTCCATCATCCCCATATCGAACCAAATAAAAAGACTTCTTTCACTCGTAAAAAATTTAAGATCTATATTTTTATTTTTAGCCAAAGGATTGAATGAAAAAACAATCTCCTGGACGAAAGAAACCAGGTCGTTTTCAGAAACCGTTAATTTCATTTTTTTGAATTCTATTTTCCTGAAATCCATCAGTTGGGTAACGAGGCGATATAATCTCATCACGTTCTTTTCTACCAGTTGTAATGTTTGCTTTGTCTCTTTTTGTAATCGTGGATTTGAAATTAATTCTCCGAGAGGAGCGAAGATGAGTGTCAATGGTGTCCGGAATTCATGAGATATATTGGTGAAGAAATTTAATTTGGCCTGGTGCGCCTGTTCAGCTTTGGCAGAAACCTCTGTCAGTTGCAAACTTTGCCTTGAAATTTCATCATTTTGAAAACGCAATCTATTTGTTATCCTTTTATTTTTTCTCCACGAAAAGTATACGGTCGCACCAAGTATTACAACGAGACAAAGAGCTAATAAAAGAATGTTATTGAATGTTTTTTGATTATCATAAATCTTTATTTGTTCCTCTAACCTATTTTGCTGTCTTTCTATATCATTTTGCAGCGAAAGGGTCTTCTGGCTTTGGAGATTCATCATACTTACGTTGGAAGAGTCGATGATATTTGAAAATAATTCATTTTGTTTTTGATAAGGCTTATGTTCAAGGATATTAACTGCAGTTTGGATGGCTTCTTTTCCACCTGTTGGGTAAAGAATGGTTGCTTTTAGTTCGCCTCTGTTTACGAGGTCAATTCCTCCGTTGTGCCCTGGCAATCCATCAGTACCAATAATAAAAATTTTATCAGCAATACCTAATTTTTTGCAGATATTATAGCATCCTAATCCAATGCGGTCATTTTGTGTATAGATTAATTGTATGTTACTATCTTTTATTAATTGGTCGGTTAGGTTTTTTGCTGCTTCCGATGAATCACTATCCCAATCTTCAGAAATTCTTGCAACATATTTTATCCCTTTATGTTGTTTAATAACATCTGTGAATCCGGCATGCCGTCCAATATCCGCAGAGGAACCCACATCCGTTCCTCCAATTTCCAAAACGTTTCCTTGCCCTTTTAAAAGAGAGCAGGCATAAGTACCTGCCTCCTGTCCCACTTTATAATTACTCGCTCCGATGAAAGCGGTATAATCTTCTGAATTTATTCCCCTGTCAACAAGAATTACGGGAATTCCTTTGGCGTAAACCTTATTAATGATGGGCGTAATCGCTTCCGCACCTGCAGGCGAAGCTATTAGTAAGTCCACTTTCTCATTCATGAATTCCTGGATCTGCTCAATTTGTTTTTCAGAATTCAAATTGGCATCTTTTACAATTAGCTTTATTTCAGGATGAAATGCCAGTTCCCGCTCCATTTCTTTTTGCATATACTTTCTCCATGCATCATGAGTAGTACATTGAGAATACCCAATTACAAATTCCTTCTTCCCGTTTTTTCTGGTACAGGAATAATTTATTAAGGAAAAAAAAACGATTACAATAATAAATCCGGAAGTCTGAAAGAAAATTTTTGAGGGCATTTTAATTCCAATTTGAATTGATCATTGAAGTTAAATAATAAAATATGTTAAAAAATGCAATAAAACCGAAACCATATGTTATAATTTCAGATACATATTTTAAAACATATACATAAACAACAAATATACAAATGGTTAGTGTTTTTTTGGAAATGTTACAAAATTGGAAGCAATAGTTCTGAATTCTAAACAATAATTTTTGAAGGGAAATTATATTCGGTTTTCAATGTAGCGTGATATGAATTCCAAATTACTTTTATGGAGTATTGTTGTAGCCCTTGGCGGATTCTTGTTTGGTTTTGACACTGCTGTCATTTCAGGAGTAGAACAATATATAAAACGCGTTTGGGAATTGAGCGATGTACTTCATGGTGTAGCTATCGGCGTCGCTCTATATGGCACAGTTTTCGGAGCTCTCTTTGGCGGCATACCTGCCACTAAATTTGGAAGAAAGAAAACGCTGATTTGGATCGGCATATTTTATTTAATTTCTGCGATCGGTTCGGCACTGGCTCCGGGCGTTTATATTTTTATGGCTTTCAGGGTATTGGGAGGATTAACAATTGGTGCGTCCTCCGTGGTAGCTCCAATGTACATAACAGAGATCGCTCCTGCAAAGAACAGGGGAAAGCTCGTGGCCACCTTTCAATTCAACATCGTTTTCGGAATATTATTTGCCTTTTTATCTAACTATCTTTTAGAGGGTGTGGGTGGCAATGAGAGTTGGCGTTTGATGCTGGGCGTTGTTGCTGTTCCTGCTTTAATTTATTCTGTGTTAGTATGTTTTGTTCCTGAAAGCCCACGCTGGCTAATGGTTCACAGAGGTGATTACAAAACTGCCCGGAAAACTTTGGAAATTAGTGATCCCGAAGGAGTAGACGAAGCCATCTTAGAAATTCAAAAATCAATAGCACTCGAACAACAAAAAGAAAGCCTTTCCGCTTTTTTAACCAAAAGATTCAGCGTTCCGATTTTCCTTGCTATTCTTATTGCTTTTTTCAACCAGATGTCCGGCATCAATGCCGTGATCTATTTTGCTCCCCGCATATTTGAGCTTGCAGGATTGGGCACTTCGGCTGCTTTCCTTCAAAGTGCAGGAATTGGCCTTGTCAATTTAATTTTTACGATGGGCGGATTGTATCTTATTGACAGGATTGGCAGAAAGAAACTCATGCTGATAGGATCTGTTGGATATATTATTTCATTGGCGGCTGTCGCTTTTGCAT
>JBDTJV010000300.1:0-6748 GCA_039935675.1 Ginsengibacter sp.
ATTTTCAGGAAGGAAAGGTATATCCTATCTCCCAAATTTGCCCCGATGAAGTATTTTACAATAACGAAATAAAAAACCTTATACCACAATTAAAATCAAAAGAAGAGTGGCTTATAATATTAATGGCGCTGGTACCCCATATCACTTCAAATTTCTTTGACCCAATTATCCAAAAGTTTTTACCCAATGGAGGCGATTTTGCTGAATTGGGAGGAGTAAAAGGAACCAATTATCGCGGCATGATTCCAACCGGTGAAACTGCCTTATTCATTTTAGCCGGCAGCGATATTGAGAAGCGAACAGAGATTATGAAATATTTTTCTCCTGATCATTTTTTCTATAAAGAAAGTATCCTTTACCTGGAAAGTGTAAAGGAAGGGGAACCCGCCATGAGTGGTAAAATTATTATGCATCCTGAATTCGTTGACCTCTTTACACTTGGGATTGTTTCAAAACCCACTTTCAGCCCGGATTTTCCGGCAAAATTGGTTACGACGAAAATGGATTGGGAAGATTTGATCATTAATAAAAGAACTGCCGAACAATTAAATGATATCAAAATATGGCTTCGTTATAATTCCATACTTATGCAAGACTGGGATATGTATAAAAAAATTAAACCTGGCTATCGGACTTTGTTTTATGGACCTCCGGGTACTGGCAAAACACTGACTGCTACGTTACTTGGAAATCAATTTAAAAAAGATGTTTATCGTATCGATCTCTCCCAGGTAGTTTCCAAATATATTGGTGAAACAGAAAAGAACCTGGAAAAAGTATTTAAAAAAGCAGAAAATAAAAACTGGATATTATTCTTTGATGAAGCAGATGCTTTATTTGGAAAACGGTCTAATGTTCAAAATGCACATGATAAATATGCCAACCAGGAAGTAAGCTATTTGCTTCAGCGGGTTGAGGATTTTCCAGGACTGATCATTCTTGCCTCAAATTACAAAAGCAACATTGATCAGGCGTTTGTACGCAGGTTTAATTCAATTATCTATTTCCCGATTCCTAATGCTTCAGAAAGATATCAAATCTGGAAAACTTCCATTCCATTAAAAGCAGTTCTTGATAAAGATGTTGACCTTATCTCCATAGCGAGAAAATATGAGGTCACTGGCTCCTCTATAATTAATGTGATTCATTATGCTTCACTTCAAACCATTTACAAAGAAAGTACCACAATAAGTAACCAGGATATTTTAGAAGGATTTAAGAGAGAATATGAAAAAGAAGACAAGGTTTTTATTGGTTAAACCGGACGTTTAGTTGGGAATGTTTTGCCGGATTGCCGATAGAACGACTTGCTCATAATAATACCGCAAACATCTATACAAATTTTTAATTTTTTTCAAAATAGGAAAACCGCATATTTCTTTGTTTACTGTTGAGCCCAATTTCAAAAATATGATTGATTTTACGGCTTTACAGGATTCTCACGTCTTATAAAAGATCAACCCAACCCGTTGGAAGAAATTAATAAACAATGGAGAAAAGAACCAAAATAATTAGTTACCAGTACAATGAATAAGGAAGCATTACCTATGATTTCCTGCATAATGCCCACTTATAACCGGCGGTCATTTGTACCGAATGCTATCCGGTATTTTCTTCGCCAGGATTATGAAAACAAAGAATTAATTATTATTGATGATGGTGAGGATGTTGTAAAGGATTTGGTTCCTCAATCAAACAATATCCGCTATTTTCGTTTGGATCATAAGATCAGCCTCGGAGCCAAACTAAATCTTGCCTGTGAATATGCCAAAGGAAATATTATTGCGAATTGGGACGATGATGATTGGTACTCATCGACTCGTTTAAGTTACCAGGCCAATGCACTTAAAAATGAAAAAATATTCATTTGTGGCATCAATAACTTATTGTATTACGACCTACTTCATCAAGGGGCCTTTAATTATATTTATCCCTCTAATCAGCGCCCGTGGCTAATAGGAAGTTCTTTATGCTTTAGAAAACAATTCTGGCAGTTGCACCATTTCGAAGAAATAGATGTAGGGATGGATGGCTTATTTGTCTGGAAAGCTGCTTCCCAAAACATTGACATTCTTCATGATTCCACTTTTTCAGTCCATATGATTCACGGAAATAATGTAAGTCCAAAAAGCACAAACAATATGTGGTGGCATCCTTATCCTGTTGAAGAAATAAAACAAATAATGGGAGATGACTGGCCTCAATATTACCAAAACAACCTTATGACGGAGGCAATCAATCCTATCAGTGAACCTCTGATAAAAAATTCAGAAACACATGGACAAGCCGCTCTTATAAAAAATATTTATGCCTGCCTGGTACATGAAAATAAAGATTGTATAATGGACCTTGTTCATAATCTACATTATCTTGATCCAACCTCCGTCATTCTTTTATACAATGGAGGAACGGACAAGGAACTCCTGGCTGGTTGTTCTGATTTAGAAAAATATGGCGTAATCATTTACCCTAAACCTGTCTCACAAAAATGGGGATACCTATATTCTTTTGCTGTGGAATGCATGGAATTCGCATTATTGAATCTCGAATTCGACACCATCACTTTTGTAGATTCCGATCAGCTTTGTTTGAGACCAGGCTATGTTCAATGTATCGGCGAATATCTAAATTCTCAAAAGAATGTTGGGATGCTGTCCAGCATGCCAGACAAAGTAGAAAATGATATCCTGCTGGCTCACCCGACTACACTTGCTTTTAAGGAGTACGATTTATGGAAACCTTTTCTCAAAAATTTCGATGAGGGCGAAAGCAAATTTGTCCATTGGACTTTCTGGCCATCGACGGTATTTACACATGATGCAGCAAGGGACCTGGTTCAGCTGATTAAAACCAATAACCAGTTAAAAGAGATTTTGCAACACACAAAAATATGGGCATCTGAAGAAATTATTTTACCAACACTTATCAGCCTTCTTGGATATGAAATTGCTCTAAATCCATGTAGTTATGACTTTGTAAAATACAAGAAAGAATTCAGCATTGGGGAAGCCAGTGAGGCGCTCAATCAAACTGACGCTTATTGGATTCATCCTGTGAAAAGGGAATATAATCATCATCTTAGGAACTATATTCGTCAACATTTTAACCAATATAACAATGGTTTATCCAACAACTGTTTTATAGAAAAATCGACACCCAAAGTTTGCACCGCTTCCATTATTAGCACAATAAAAAAAATTCAGGGATGGTTGAGTGATAATGAAGCAACGCTGCTTATCGCGGTTATGCAGAACGCCTGCGCCAATCTAACATCTCCACATTCAATCGTTGAGATAGGAAGTTATCACGGAAAATCTACCGTTCTTTTTGGTACAATTATAAAAGCCATTTCTCCCGGAGGAAGAATATATGCCATCGATACCCATGACGGAAAATTAGGAGCGATTGATAAGGGACTTCAATCCTTTCCACCTTCCTTCGAATCTTTTAAGAAAAACCTGGATAAAGAAAATTTAACTGACGTGGTTGAAATCATAAAAGATCATTCTAAAAATGTAGATCTGAAAATTCCGATCTCGGTTTTATTTATTGATGGGTTTCATGATTATACCAGTGTTGCTAATGATTTCGAACATTTTTCCAGCAACATAAGAAAAGGAGGATACGTCGCTTTTCATGATTATGCAGATTATTTTCCGGGAGTGAAGTTGTTTGTGGATGAATTGCTCGATAGAGGAACTTTTAGAAAATTCAATAAAGCAGATAGTTTAATGGTTTTGGAAAAAGTGTAGATTGAAATGGATTTATCTGAAATAAAAAAATTGTTCTTTTTCCTATTTAGAAAATGAAGAAATGACTGAATGGGATTTCTATTTTTTAAATATAAAATTGTCTCCTTAAGAAGGAGTACCAATTGATAATTTTCATCAATGATGGACCGGGTAGAATTAATTAATTATTTGATAGACCAAAGAAAAGACTGTAATTACCTCGAAGTAAGTCCTCCAGATCAAAAAGCTAATTTCAAGGAGATTAATTGTAGTCATAAAGCCTGCACTTACAATGCCATTGCCAATAATTTTTTTGAAAACAACCAGGAACGGTTTGACATTATTTTCATTGACGGTCTGCACACCGAAGAACAAGTCCGGAAAGATATTCAAAATTCCTTCCGTTGTCTTAATAAAGGTGGCATGATTATTTTGCACGATTGTATGCCGCCTGATGCATGGCACCAGCGAAACTTTGAAGATTTTAAAAGTGGAGAAAACTGGAATGGAACAGTATGGAAAGCAGCATTGCGGCTATTTAACCAAACTTCTTTTAAATGCTTCCTGCTGGATACAGATTGGGGTTGTGGCATAATCGATACCTCCAAAAAACAATTCCCCTTATGCATGAAGCTTCCCGAAAAACTAGATTATAATTTGCATTATCCTCAACTTCTTAAATACAGGAAGAGCGTGGCAAATTATCTGCGCGAATATGTAAAGGTTTTTTATCATCTTGCCTGTATGGGTAACTGGTTACAGGTTTTTACCGAACAAATTATTCAATTAAAAGATAATGGATTCCAGCATATTAATCTGACCGTACTGGGAAATAAGAAAGAACTACATATTGTTCAATCCATTTGTGAAGAATTAAATATGGAATCATGTATCATTTTTAACAGTGCTGACTTTAACTATTTTGAATCACCAACATTACTGGCCATTGAAAAATATGTCCGTCAAAATGAAGGTTTCGTTTTATATCTTCATAGCAAAGGTGTCAGCAATCCTAAGGATGAAACTAAAGTAAAATGGCGCCGGCTCATGATGAAAGAGTTAGTGCAAAACTGGGAAAAATGTGTGTTGGAATTACCACATTTTGATAGCATCGGCGTAAATTGGAGAGATATGCCGCCTATCTCCCACTATTGCGGCAATTTTTGGTATGCTTCGGCGAAATATCTTCGCAGGTTGTCTGACTTTAACGGTTATTATCAAAACCCATCTCACCAAATATCGGATGTGTTTAACAAAAAGAGATTAGGCTGTGAGTTCTGGATTAGTTCCTGCGAAAAGCCACCTTCTGTTTTGTCATTAGCCTACAAAAATATAGATTTTTGCAACCAGGAATTTTGGAAAGATAAATAGAGGTTCGCAGAATTTATAAAAACTAATCAATCTTATTATTTATGGAAAATACACTGATAACTCAAGATAGGTTGGATGCAATGATAGCGCTCGCAAAGAATGCTCCTGCCCAAGGATATTTTGCAGAAGTTGGGGTTTATAAAGGAGGTTCATTGAAAAATCTAGCGTTTTCATTTCCTGAAAGAATTATTTTGGGATTCGATTCATTCGAAGGTTTACCAAAGGGACTTTGGACTGAAAATGAAATCCATAAACCAGGAGAATTTTCAGATACTTCTTTTGAATCAGTAAATAATTTTTTGAAGGAAACTTGTAATAATGTAACTCTTGTTAAAGGAATTTTTCCGAATTCAGCGCAACAATATGAAAACCTGGATTTTTCTTTTGTTCACATTGATACTGATTTTTATTTATCCGTTAAAGCTTGCCTGGATTGGTTTTGGCCCAGGCTCATAAGGGGAGGAATCATTGTTTTTGATGATTATCTATGGCCAAATTGTCCTGGTGTCGAACAAGCGCTGAATGATTTTTCGAAACCCTATCAAAAGACAGAAGCGGATTACCAGGCTTATATGATCAAAGAATAATTATCTTTTTTAAAATTTACTTTAAAATTTAAATGATGACGCTTCTAATTTGCAATGATGGCTTAATCGGAGACTTTCTTGGTGTTATACCTGTAGTAATTGATTTGTCTAAACGAGATGAATTACAGGTGAAAATTCATCCGGAAGCCACTACAATTTTTTCTATGATCCCAAAGAAATACAATATTAAATTACAGGAAAGAGAAGATGAATTTTATGACGTCATTTTAAAAATGGATATCAGCAGGGCTTTTACCATTTCATCAGAGAACAATTATTACATGAGCCAGGCCCACTTTGCTTTTTTAGGGTTAGAGGTTCCTGAAACTCCCTTAAAAGCGGAACTTGAATTTGAAGAGATCGACATGGTTGCTTATGATTATATTATTGCTCCCTTTTCCCGGTCTCTTCCTGCCAGTCAATGCTGGTCAAAAGAGGAATGGCAGCGGTTAGTAGAACTTATGCCCGAAAGCACTTTCTGCATCATTGGGCATCAGCGGGATCCAAGAAATTACATTACGGGTCCAAATGTATCAGAAATGTATAATGAACCTCTTGTAAAAGTGGTCAATCTATTGACGAGCGTAAAAAGAGGCCTGATCAGCGTGGTATCAGGTCCCTCGCATCTTTCTTTTCACCTGGGCGTTAAAAATTATTTGCTTTCAAACCAAAATATGAGATGGGGTAATAATCCTGAGGCGATTAGAATCGAGGATTATATTCCGGATTTGAAGGCTGAAAGGGTTACGGAATTATTACGTAGCAATTGAATTAACAATAAGCTTTAAACCTTTCCAATTTTGAAAAACAAAATACATTCTTTAATTACCTTACCTCCAGTAAACGAATAAAAAACTAACATTTCTATTCAGGCAACCACCCATCTATTTCCCAAACACACCTTCTCCCCCACTCCAGCATTAAAGAATACTAAGACTGCTTTTCCATTTTTTTTATTTCATCCAATCTCTTCCGGTATTCTTCACTTCCATTCAATCCTATTGCCTGGTTCAATGCTTTTTCAGCTTCGGTGTAATTGATGGCATTCATATAAGCCAA
>JBDTJV010000301.1:0-5506 GCA_039935675.1 Ginsengibacter sp.
TTTCCAACATAGCCTGAGCTTTAGGATCTTTATCAATCATGTCATCTGTATTGGTTACAAAATTCATGATCCAGGCTGGTTGATGCCTCTGTGTAACACCATGCCATCCTGGTCCTACTAATCTTTCATCGGTCAGTTTGTGGCATGAACTACATTTTAAATCGTAAATTTTTTCCCCATCGCCTGCCATTTTAGGATCAAGTTTGTCGCTCAATTTTACGTCATGAAATTTACCCTCTCCTCTTTTAGGATCATAAGTAGGATTTCCTGCAGTAGCACTTGAAGATGTATCAGTACCTGCTGCGGCAGCTTGTGGTTCGCTGGAATCAGTGCTTTCAGTTTTGTTGCTATTTCCGCTGCAAGCTGCAAAAAAGAAGCCGAGTGTGAAAATTAAAGAATAAACAAGGGTCATTTTTTTCATAACGATGAATTTTTATTTTGATGCAATATTACAATTCCCGGTTTTTATTTTTTATGATAATGATCATGAACAAGTTTTTCATTACATGATATGCATCATATTTCATACCAACGGTCTTTATTTTATTTGCATCTGTTTTGGAATGATTTTTTACCTTGTAAAAATATGCAGAAAAATACGTTTAAAACAATTTCCTGGATAAGAATTTCCCTGTTAAATTTTTGCGTGGTGGCTTTGGCCGGAATTACCATGAGGTACAAAATTAATTTTCCACTCCCGGTGGTCAATCAAAAGCACTTATTATATGCCCATTCCAATTTTGCTTTTATGGGATGGGTTACGATTGTTTTAATGGTATTAATGATCAATTATCTTGTTCGCCACCAGGTTGATACAAATTATGCAAAGTACCATTGGCTTTTAATTGCAGCATGCTTCACGGCCTATGGAATGTTCGTGTCATTTATTATACAGGGATATGGATATTTTTCTATAGCATTCTCCACTTTGTCTATTCTTATATCCTATTTTTTTATCGTATTTTATTGGCGTGATCTTAATAAATCGAATGATAAATCTTATGCGCCCAAGTGGTTCAGAGCCGCACTTGTAATGATGGCTATTGCTTCTATTGGCGAAATTACGCTTGCTTATTTAATGGTAAATTTTAGTACCACGCAGGATTATTATTTTGCTGCTTTGTATTTTTTTCTTCATTTTCAGTATAACGGTTGGTTCTTATTTGCCTGTTTCGGTTTACTGTTTGCTTATTTCTATGAAGAGAAATTTTTCCATTTACGGCACATCAATAAAAATTTGTTTATAATAATGGCTATCACGGTGGGGCCTGAATACCTGCTCTCCATTTTATGGTTAAAACTTCCCCGTTCATTACATCTGCTGGCCAATATTTCCGGCATTTTACAATTGCTGGTCCTATATTTCTTTGTAAGAATTTACCCGATCATTAAAAAAAACACCCGTTATCATATTACAAAAACCACGCGGTATTTGTGGGTTTTGGCGGCGAGTGCCTTTTTATTAAAAATTGTTTTGCAAACGCTATCTATCATTCCTTTTTTCAGTAGTTATGCATTTGGCTTCAGGCCTATCGTTATCGGTTTCCTGCATTTATCTTTTTTGTGTATCATTTCTTTTTTTATCATCGGTTACATCAATGCCATTTTAGCCGACCGTAATATCAGCCTTTCAAAAACCGGAGTATTCATTTTTGTTTTTGGAGTACTTGCCCAAGAAATTATTCTAATGCTGCAGGGGCTGGAAGTGTTCAGTTTCAAGGTATTGCCTTTCGCGCCCATCCTTTTATTTTATGCAGCTATATTAATCGGAACCGGCCTAATATGGATCACTATTCGCCTTTACAAACCGTTAAATACAACTCTGGAAGATTGGGATGCTTCCACCCTGGCAGTAAACCAATAAATAAGTCGGTTTTTAATTTCTTCTCTTTCGGAATTTCTAAAAAATGATCTAAATCATCTTTATATCTGCCCATTGTCATTTTTTGAGTCTTCTATTTTTTTCATTTTTGCTGTTCTCTCCTGCAAAATGGACTATAAAGCATATTAATGAAAACAAAGGGAAAAAATCAAATAAAGGAACTGGAGATATGCCAAAATAAACTGGTACAATTTCTCAATGAAAACGCGCTATTAAAATATATGCTGAGTGAAATTGTGGATGAAAACCAGGAGAAGAATTTTTTGCCCGTTGCAGAACATTTTCAAAACGAATTATTGTTAAAGGATGAAAAGCTCAAATCATTATCCAAACAGATTAACGAACTAAAATTGGATGGATTGGGACACGAAGAAGAAATATACGAAACCAAAGTGCAAAATATGCGAAAGGAGGTTTTACACTTTCAAAAAGAATATGAAAATTTTTCCAGTGATTTCAAATCAAAAGTTTATAAAAATAACGCCTCTTAATTCAACATATCCAGCAATTTTTTTTCATTCAATACCTTTACGTAACCCGCTTCAGCTTCCACCAGTTTTTCATTTTTAAAATCGCTCAAAGTCCTTATAAGTGACTCAGTAGTGGTGCCTGCAATGTGCGCCAGGTCTTCACGAGAGATATGAATGATAAATTCGGGATTATCATCCTGTTTATATTTCTTAGATAAAGTGATAATAGAATCTGCCACTCTTTTGCGAAGCGAATTATAAGCCAGATTGATCAATTGCTCTTCCTTCTCAGATACGTTATGGGCCAGTAGCTTGATAAATTTGTGGGCCACCGTTTTATTATTATTGATTAGAAGCTCAAAATCTTTCCTGCTTATGGAGCTTACTTCACATTCCTCCAGTGTTTCAGCCGCTTCTTTATAAACGGAATTTTCCAGCAACGCATTATATCCAAAAAAATCACCGGCATTGTAAAGACTTATCGTAAGTTCTTTGCCCAGATCATTCATTTTATAAGTCCTTATTTTTCCGGAAATTAAATAATACAAACTGTGAGGATAATTACCTTCAGAATAGATGCGCTGCTTTTTTTTATATTGGTTGGTTACCTGCGATTCCGTAAGTTTCCCCAGAACATTTTCATTTTTTATTTCTTCAAAAAAATTATTGAGGTTATTGGAACCAAAAGCTTTTTCATTTTGAAATTGGATTTTTTTCAACCTGCTTTCTATCGCGTTCAAAAGTTCAATATCGGTGAATGGCTTTGTGATGTAATCGTCGGCGCCCATTTCCATGCCTTTTCTAAAATCGCCACGCTCAGTTTTGGCGGTAAGGAAAATAAACGGGGTAGTTTTTAATTGCTCATTTTTACTCACGAGATGAAGAAGCCCATAACCATCCAGAACAGGCATCATTATATCGCACACCACCAGGTCCGGATTTTCTTTTAAGGCCATTTCATATCCCTCCCTGCCATTGGTAGCCGTACTTATCTGGTAGCCGGCAAGTTCTAATATCTCGCCGGTATTTTCCCGGATCTCATTATTATCTTCTACTAATAATATTTTAATCATTGTGCAAAGATTATATTTATTTCTGTTCCATGGTCAAGGCTGCTGTTTAATTTAATTTTTCCCTTCATCATTTCCACATATTTCGCCACAATATGAAGGCCAAGGCCGGTACCCGGGATATTAGTGGCATTAGTAGCGCGATAAAAAATTTCAAATAAATGCTCCTGGTCTTTTTTTGAAATACCCATTCCCTGGTCTTTAATGGAGAATTTTACAAAATTATTTTTTACCTCCGTATTGATATCAATGGGATGATTTTCGCCGGAAAATTTTGCAGCATTTGAGAGCAGGTTGATCAGGATATTCTTGAACAAAACCTCGTCCAGTGCGACTTCCGTATTGCCACTATGCTGGTAATTGACTGTTTGTCCTGGTTTAAATATTTCTGACATTTCATTTACCAGTTGGGAAATGAAATCTTTGATATTAAAATCGGAAGGATGAGCTGATATTTTTCCATCTTCTATTTTTCCAAGAGAAAGAAACTCATTCAAAATATTATTCAGGTTAATGACGGAAGCTTTTATTCTCTGTACATGTTTATCACGCTTTGGTTGTTCGTCTGTCAGCTGGTATTTTGCCAACAAAGATGCCGAAGAAAGAATGGTGCTCAATGGCGTGCGGAATTCATGAGAGGCCATAGAAACGAAAGCGCTTTTCATATCGCTTAAATCTTTTTCTTTGCTCAGGGCTTTTGACAATTCGTCTTTGGAAGCTTCCAGTTTTTCCATGGTTTCGCGAAGCCTGGCGGTTCTTTTTTCCACCTTTTTTTCAAGCTCCTCATTCAATGCTTCCATTTTTTTATTCATAGTAGCCAGTGCCACTCTTTGTTCGCGAAGTTTATTTTGCACTTCTATCCTTGGACTTATATCGCTGATAAAAGCGATTGAAAAAACTTCATTGTAGCTGGTATAGCTGCTGAGACTTATTTCCAATGGAATCTCATGGCCATCTTTTGTAATTCCGAAAAGATCTCTGCCGATACCCATGGGCCTTGTTTCAGGATGTTGTATGTATACATCACGGTCATGCACGTGTTGATGATGATAGCGTTTTGGTATCAGTTCTTCTACTTTTTTGCCCACTAACTCCTCTGCATCAGTATAACCGAATCTTTCCAGCAAAAAATCATTCGCAAGCGTAATGGTACCCATTTGATTAATGACCAGGATACCGAGGGAAGCATTTTGAAAAATGGCTTTAAATTTTTCCTGCTCACTTCGAAGTAATTTATCCATTCCAAAAAAATTTTTTATAAAGGAAAACAAAGTTCCTATAAAAAAGCCAAGGCTTGCTCTTATCTTTTTAATAAAAGATGATCAAACTCATATCGGCTTCTGACACATAATAGTTTTGGCGGAGCAATCTGCAACGAATTTTGTGGCCAATTTAAAAAAATTATTTATGATGACCCGCATACACAAACGCTCATTGGCCTTTTCTTTTTTATTAGTTATGATAATTGGATTTTCCAATAAATTGTGCGCACAAAACGAAAATGAAGAATTAAGATTGAACCTGCAATTAAGGCCCCGGGCAGAATTCAGAAACGGATTATTTACTCCCATATTAGAAAGTCAAAAACCAGCCTCATTTATTTCACAACGCAGCCGCATCGGCATGGTTTACTCTAAAAATGAAAAACTAAAAATAGGATTAACTACACAAGTGGTAACCACCTGGGGAAATGATCCCCAGGTGCAGACTAATGCAAATGATATTTCTCTCTATGAGGCCTGGGCACAGATGTTTTTTAATTCTAAATGGAACCTGAAAATCGGGCGCCAGGTTTTTCCTTATGATGATGAACGAATTCTCGGCGCACTGGATTGGAATAATGCCGGACGTAAGCATGACGCAGCTTTACTGGAATTTAAAAAAGAAAAGTTCAAGGCAAATGCTGCTTTTGCTTTTAATCAGAATGCTGAAAAAATCACTGGTACTTTCTACGATAATTCACTTAGCCAACCCTATAAAGCAATGGAGTTTTTATGGATGAAATATGATTTTTCGAAAGCATTTTCTGCATCAGCTATTTTTATGAACCTTGATTTACAGAATAAAATAGATTCATCAGTTGC
>JBDTJV010000302.1:0-7485 GCA_039935675.1 Ginsengibacter sp.
GCGATTATTACCCAACAAAAATTGCCAGAAGATTTTAAAACCGAGTGGCGTTTTTATGATAAATGATTTTATTGTTTGTTCTCTAAAAACAGGAATTGAAGCTATAAAATTATAAAAACAGGAATCAGCCTCATTTATTGCTTTACTATTTTTAATAAAAAGAACTGATCCCGAAAAGGCCATAGACTCAAAACTCTAAACCAATATAGACAACAAAACAATTTGCTCCAGGTGATAGGCATCATGCTGCAAAATACGTTGAATGATCTCGTAGAAAGACATCTTATTCGAGGGATAGATTTTATCAAATTGCGATTGATTAAAATTTCAAGAAAATCAATCCAATGCTTTCCCTTCATGGAAGCAAAAAAATTTCACACCAGTCGATAACATGATTAACAATTTGCGGTATTGAATTTCGCTCCGGAGTAATTTTTTTAGCTGCCTGTTTCGCAGAAATATTATTTAGGGTATCCATGATCGTTACATCAATCCATGGGCTACCATTGTATAAGATCTTTGAAAAGCTTTTTAATGCGATGTGTTTCTTTCATTTCAAATCAAATGTAATAGTTTTCGAACGCGACCAATTTGATCCTTAGTTATATTTCGATTAAAATCTTTGACTGATTCTTATTCCGGGAGTTACTCCTTTAAAGAAATTATTGAAATACATCGATGGCTCTATGGTTGTTTTGGATAATTTTAATGCGCCACCACCTAATCGAAATGTATTTTTTTCCATTAAATCGCCTTCACGGTGAATTAAGTATCCCAGGGAAAAAACGGTGCTGAAGGAAAAATCTTTGTGAGAATCATGGTCTGTAATGCCGCCCTGTCCATAGGTTAGTGTTAGAAAATCATTTCTATAAGTATGCAGATTTCCCTGGGCATCTTTGGCAAATAAAAAATGTGGTTCCCAAAATAATCCTGGTTCCCATTTATAAGTTCGGTCCCGGTTGGTGTAAGTAATATTCGCACCGACACTAAACGAAGGCACAAAATAATTTTTATAATTCTGAACATTTACTGAAATGAAGCCCTCGAGATAATCTCCTTCTCCTCCTGGGGTGAATCCCCGTGGCCTTTCGGCAGTAATAGATCTGTCCATTTGCAAATAATGAGAACCACTTCCTAATATTAGCGGCCATTTTGCATTCACCTCATTATGGATAGTTGCTATTTTTTGAGCCAATATGCCATTCATATAATCCGCTATTTCACTCATATTATTCAGATAGAAAGTCAGATGATAATATCTCGCATGAGTTCGACTGATCTTTTGTTTAGGCTTTGCCGGATCAGAAATGATTCCAATTATATTTATGGTATCCTGTCCTGTTTTAAGCGAGGCAAGTTCGCCTTTCTCTACAAGGAAAGAAGCACCGCCGGGCCGGAATTGCTGAAAGCGAATTTTTTTTCGCCCCACTGTATCGGTAACATAATCCAGGCGTTTTGTAGTAATTGGATCAGAAAAAGAGTCTCTTAAAGGAGTAACGTCATTCATAAATATTCTTAATAAAGAATCAATATTATCTATCTTCTGAAGGTCGGTAATATCCGTTAGCTCAATCTTGAGGCTATTGCCTTTATCAAGATTGATGTAAAAGCGCCGGTTCATAATAATATCGGATGGCACATCAAAAATTTTGTCTTCTTTATTATTCGTTTGAGCGCAAAGGCTTCCTGTGATGCTTGTGAAAAGCACCAGGAGCGTCCATGTTTTTTTCATGTTATTTTAGTTTTGAGAAGGTTTTATTTTTAAGATCGCAATGCCATTTGTATTGGAGGCCGTAGCCGGATTCACGTAAATTTCCTGGTTGGCAATTTTGAATTGGAAAGTATGTTTATCGGAATTTCTTACTATTTCCGGCAATGTTTCTACCGGATCTCCCAATTCATTGATATGGACAACTCTTAGTTTTTTCTTTTCCGGTTGAATTAGAGCTAAAGATGAGAGCGTTTCTATTGGTCTTACAAAATTTGAATTAGTTTCTGGTACCAGGAGTTCTGAGCTAACAGTATAGGAAAGCCGAAATTTTTCTTTCTTATCCTCATGATTCTTTCTTGCTTTAGTTTTGTGTGGCACTGCCGGGGGAGTTATATCATTTTTAGCCACGCTTGAATTATTAATAGTAACGGCAACTACCTTGTCAATTGTAGCGAAAGGTGTTTTTATGGAAGCCTGATTTTTTTTGAATGCAGAATTGTTTATTTGTTGATTAACGGAATTTGAATAAAATAAAGGAATCATTAAAGCGAGGAAAATACAGGCAGCCGCAAACCAAATCCATGTTTTGTTTTTTCTTCTTTTTTTGTCGCTAAGTCGCACATAAAGCTTAGCCCATCCCTCATTTTTATTGTATGCGGCATCTCCAGGTGAACTGTCTAGAGACTCCAGTTTTAATTTCCACGACTGAATATTATTGTGATTTTCTAACGACATAATAGATTCCTTTTTTTAATAACATTTTTTGCAGCAATATTTTTGATTTGCTTAATTGGGATTTGGAAGTGCCTTCTGAAATACCAAGTAGTGCTGCAATTTCTTTGTGAGTCATTCCTTCGATTTCATAAAGATTAAAAACAGTGCGATAACCGACTGGAAGCTGAATAATAAGATTGAAAATTTCCGCTGCAGAAAGCCGATCCAATATGTCTTTGTCCAATGCAATATCATCTGCTTCAGAATCCGATACCATTGTGAAGACATTTTTCTTTCGCAAAAACATCAGGCATTCATTAATCATTATTTTTTTTATCCAGCCAAATAACGCAGCATCTCCCTGGTAGGAAAATGCATCGATCTGTTTAAAGAACTTGTAGAATCCATCCAGCATAATCTCTTCGGCATCTTCCGGGATTTTTACATATCTTCTGCAGATGAATATTAGCTTACCGGACAACTCGTCAAACAGGCATTTCTGTGCAGCAGTACTACCTTCTTTAATTTCTTTGATGAGTTCTGATAGATTCATAAAAATCAAAAAATATAAAATGGGTTATAGAATAAGAAATGCCATTTAAAGGTAAAAGGTTGCCTGGGATATTTAAAAAAGTTTACGGCAGTAAAACAACAAATAGGACCATTTTTTATTTAAATCTACCGCTATTGCGCAAAAACTGGACTTCTTTAATTTCATTACTTTTATCAAGAATTACCAAATTAAAAGAATCATCTACTGATTCAATCACGATAAAAGAATATTTTATGAAACAACAAACAATGGCGCCAACCATGATTCCAAACAATGAACACAAAGAAAAGCCAGGCAACCCTTCTACTGCCACAAGTAGTAAAATCAAATTGAGCGATCGCAGCAATGGCGATCCTTTGCGTGTGTTAACTGAGGAAGATTGGAAGTTTTGGAAACATAATGGTTATGTAATTATAAAGAATGCGGTTCCAAAAGAACAGGTAAAAAAAACAGCAGATTTTCTTTGGGAATTTGAAGAGAAAGACCCCAATGATGCAGAAACATGGTACGCTCCGCCGCGGGCCGAAATGCAAATGAAAGAACTTACGAATACAGGAATGGTGGAAGTTTATAATCATCAAACGCTTTGGGATAACAGGCAGGTGCCTAAAGTTCATGCTGCCTTCGTGGATATCTGGGGAACCGAAAAATTGTGGTGCACCATTGACCGGGCGAATTTGAATTTCCCATTGCGGCCTGGTTTTGATTATAAAGCTTTTATTCATTGGGATTATGATCCGGAAACAAAACCTCAAAATGTGCAGGGAGTTTTAGCGTTGGCTGACCAGATGGATGAAGAAATGGGAGGCTTCCAATGCATACCGGAATTATTCAGAAATTACGATACGTGGAAACTTACACAGCCAGAAAACAGGGATCATTTTAAACCAGACACGTCCGGATTTAAACCCGAAAAAATAAAAATGGAAGCAGGCGATTTGCTGATATTCAACAGTTCGGAGCCACATGGAATTCGCGCCAACAACGGTAAAGATAAAGTTCGCATCGCGCAATACATTTCTATGATGCCGGCCGAAGAAGATAATGAAGCGTTGCGCGAATGGCGAATTAATTCATGGAAAAATCGAATTGCTCCTGAAGGATATGCATTTCCCGGTGATCCGCGCAATTGGGAACAAACGAAATATAAAACAGCTGAGTTATCACCGCTAGGAAGAAAATTACTTGGATTGGATAATTGGTAGAATATTTAGTGAACTTTTTTTCAAAAAACTAACTTTTATTTTCAATTTTGGTTCATGTATTAAAGTATGCTAAAGGAGTAGAATGATTTTATAATTTGTTTTTAAAAACAACAGTTAAAATGTGTTAGAGAGATTTACGCGCGTGTGTATTATGTGTGGGATTTTATTTTCATTTTAATTTTATTCTATAATTAAATCAGTCCTACAGGCTTGAAGAAAAGCTTATTGGTATTTGAAGAGAAATTATATAAGAAGGTGAAGTGAAATTTATTATTAGCAATAAATTTTTCCGCATCTGATAAATATCATTCATGCTCTTTTGCCTTCGTGGCCAATTTTTTCTGTAATTTTTACAGTAAAAGAAGGAATATTTCAGATTTGTATTTTCCTTTTTTATCTACATTTAGTAAAGAGAATTTTGGTAACATGCGGATCATTTTTACTGAGCTTGTTTATATCATTACTTATGAATGTTATTTTGGTTTTGATGATTTTCTATAATAATACTAGCCCTTCCCTTTCGCATGCCTGCGTGCCTTCTTGAAGAAAATCCCGAATGGATGACATGATCTTCCCATGTTGCTATTATCTTCTTATCGCCAACAACGAATAACCAGATCTACAACCCTACAGTAAATAAACTTATGTGAAAGATTTTCATTTTAGCTGATGCTCTTTCTTCGATAAAATTTCAGGAAATATCAACCCCTTATGTTATAATGGAAAAAATTAGGGATTTGAATATAATTTAACCGAAAATATGGAAATTTGAACTGTGGAAAGCAACAACAAATTTGAACTGGATTATAATGATGTAAAAATAATAGTGCAAAGGCATTCGATTGGAGCACAAACTGTTTTTCGAATTTCTTTTGTTGATAAGCGAGCGCCTCTTGTTATTACACGTACCATTTCTGCGAATTCAAATCGTTTCTGGACTTCTATTCCTGAAGGAAGACAAAGAGAATCTGAAGAAATTGGGCTTCTCATTTCTGAATACTATAAACTAATTAAATAGATGTGTTATTATAACGGACAAAAAGTTACTCATGAAGAATTCATCAGGTTAAAGCAACTCGAAAAGCTTGTTGCGAATTATAATTTTTTGTCCCGTGACCTGCAGATAGGTTTCGATTATAATCAAAATGCTATTTTAAAAAGGCAGCAAGGCGTTGACGATTTTGATATTGTAGAAATGGAATGGGGATTTATTCCACACTACCTGAAAACAAGAGAAGATGTTTATAAAATGAGAAATGGATACAAGGATGCTACAGGAAAGTTCCGGCCACCGATCACAACCTTAAATGCAATTTGTGAAGAAATAGTATCGCCAGGGAAAATTTACAGAGATGCTGCTTTAAATAGGAGGTGCCTTGTTCTTTCAACAGGCTTCTTCGAATGGAGGCATATTTATCCATTAAATAAAAGAACAGGACTTCCACTGAAAACTGCTAAGAAATACCCGTATTATATTTCTCTAAAAGATAAAGGTTACTTCTTTATGGCCGGGATATGGCAACCATGGACTGATAAAGAAACCGGTGAGCATGTGGAAAGCTTTGCCATTGTTACAACCAGGGCAAATCAATTAATGGAACAAATTCATAACAGTAAGAAAAGAATGCCTGCTATTTTAAATGAAGATCTTGCTTATGAATGGATGTTTGGTGATCTTGATGAAAAGAGAATTTTAGAAATCGCGTCTACTCAATATCCTGCAGAACAAATGCAAGCTTGCACGATTGCGAAAGATTTCAGAGAAGCGCTGGAACCTGCTTCGCAATTTGAGTATGAGGATGTGCCCGCATTGGAATTGAATTTTTGAATTGGGCCTCCACTGCTATTCTAAGGCCGCAACATCCCGTTGGTTCTATAAACAGTATGTGTTTCGTCACCAACTTTTATTTTTATTTCAAACCAAATATTTGCTTCTCCTGTTTTCCTTGCAATATCTGACAGCCTTACAAAACAATTTCTGGATGTATAGACTGAATAGGGATATTTTCCAATGCCGGAGAGTTGAGCTGCAAATTCAGGCGCTCTGCCGATCCAGATCAAACCGCTATTAATGCCTCCTCCCGAACGAACTGCCCAGGCATCACTTGTGTCAATTCCTATACAGTGCCTGATCGCAAGTTTATTATTTCGAATAGACGGAAATGCCAAGCCTGCTTTGGGATTCAGCACCTTCTCCACCATCCAGTCAATTTTTCTTGCACAATTTACCGCAGAGGTATTGGGTGATTCGCCCCTGAAAATTCCCATGACCCTGTGGCCCCCGGCGCTTCTGACTGCTCCTCCATGAGCCAGTATCAACCGGGCAGATATATCTAAATAAGCCCGGATTATTTTTGCAGTAATTTCCCACGAACATTTTTCAGCAAGCACGGTTACATCTGCCAAATCCGCGTAAAGAAATGCAGCTTCTATTTTAAAAGCTCCATTTGCAGGCGCTATTTCTTCGGATTCCGGTATCGCGTTTTCTTCTCTGATTTGCCAGTCTATTCTTAGTACCTTGTCAACTTCTAATTGTAGTGTTTCCAGTAATGCCATTGCTATTGGAATTTATTTAAATAAAGTTCTTTTTATGATGTCACGTTTCAAAAAATGAGTGTGAATATATTTAAATTTTTGAGAAATGACACTCGGTGTGGAATATGCTGACTTTGTTGATTGCTGCTTTGGCTCGTTTCTTCTGGAAGCATTTTAAAACCAGATTAATAAACATTAGAGTTCTTTCCCGATTTTTTTATTTTGAAGTTACTTGTTTTTAAGGCCTTCTGCATTTTGCATTCAGCATTAAGCATAAAATTAAAAAATGTTTTGACAACCTCAACATGACAGAAATATCGTGGTATTCCCAACAATGGGATTACGTAGTTGTGAAGTATAATCTATTAAATAAAAAGAAAGATAATATTCCGTTGCGATGGTATGGCAGACGAAACGGGAACCATGGAAAGTTTGCTATTGTAAAATTCAATTGTATTTAATACATTTGATCCGATGCTGAAACTATCTCCCCTATTTAAAGGCCACCTGGTTGTTTTAGTTGTCAATATTCTGACTCCTCTTATAATGAATAGGTATACGGATGAAAGTTTCTATACAAAAATTATGGGTAGCTGATTTAATAATAAATGTGGTATTACCAATCCTGGCAGGAGCAATTATTTATTATGCTGCAAATTATTTTGAGCTCAATAAATATGTAAGAAATCAATTGCCCGACGGATTGTGGGCCTGGGCACTATTTTCCTGCACATTGATCATTTGGGATAGAAGAATACATTTACTCT
>JBDTJV010000303.1:0-2639 GCA_039935675.1 Ginsengibacter sp.
AGGAAAAAAAAATAATGGCAACAAAAAATGAAACTAAAAGTTTATTCATGCCCCAAATAAAAGAAAAAAATAAAGAGAATTTTGTTAAATGAACAATTCTCCGGATTTTATTCTGCTTAATTTTACAGGATAAATCGGCGTAATAATACAGTTTTCGAAAACAGAATGCCTTTAAGAAATGCCAATTGGCTATAAAAAATAAACATTTCGGATGAAAATTTTCCTTGCCCAACAAAATTATCACATTGGTAATTTTGATAAGAATGTAGATAAGATCATTGACGCGATCCAAATTGCCAAGAGCGAAAATGCTGACCTGGTCGTATTTAGTGAAATGAGTATTTGCGGTTATCCGGCACGGGATTTTTTAGATTTTAAAGATTTTATCGATAAATGTTATCAAAGCATTGAGAAAATAAAAGCACATGCAGATACGATTGGAGTCATCGTCGGATCACCTGATAGAAATTTGGTAAAAGAAGGAAAAGATCTTTTTAACGCCGCATTTTTTCTCTATGAAAAAGAAATAAAATTCATTGCTCATAAAACATGCCTGCCCAATTACGATGTATTTGATGAATACCGGTATTTCGAACCGGCTTTTAACTGGAACACCTTTCAATTCAAAGGGAAAAAAATAGCGCTCACTATTTGTGAAGATATCTGGAATCTCGGCGACAATCCCCTTTACCGGGTTTGTCCAATGGACATTTTGATGAAGCAGGAGCCCGACCTGATGATCAATATTTCTGCTTCCCCATTTGATTATACTCATGCAGAAGACAGGAAGGCAACGGTGAAATCCAATGTTTTAAAATATAAAGTTCCCCTTATTTATTGCAACGCTGTAGGAAGCCAAACGGAAATTATTTTTGACGGTGTATCGTTATGCTTTGATAAGAACGGAAATCTTTGTGAAGAGCTTTCGCAATTTGAAGAAGAAATAAAAGGAGTCATTCTAAAAGATGACGGCACTTTTGATTCTACAGTAATTGTGCCGGCAACAGCAGTTCCTGACCATTTTATGGAGCCGATAAGATTTATACCGGAACTGAATATTTCACAGGTATATAATGCAATCGTTTTGGGTATCCGGGATTATTTTTCAAAGATGGGGTTTTCAAAAGCGATCATCGGCAGCAGTGGCGGAGTGGATAGCGCAGTTACCATTGCTTTAGCATGCGCTGCCCTGGGTGCGGAAAATGTGAGAGCGATCCTGATGCCTTCGGAATATTCCACTTCTCATTCAATTTCTGATGCGGAACAATTAAGTAAAAATCTCGAAAATCCTTATGATACTATTCCAATAAAAAGCATTTATCAGCAATTTTTACAGGAATTAAAACCGATTTTTAAAGATCTTCCTTTCAGTGTTGCCGAAGAAAATCTGCAGGCAAGAACCAGGGGAAATTTGTTGATGGGGATTGCCAATAAATTCGGATACATTTTATTAAATACCTCCAATAAAAGTGAATTGTCCGTCGGATATGGAACTTTGTACGGCGATATGGCCGGTGGTCTGGGAGTTCTTGGCGATTGCTACAAGCAACAAGTATATGAGCTGGCAAAATATATCAATTCCGAAAAAGAAATTATACCGGTGAATATTTTGGAAAAAGCACCTTCTGCAGAATTAAAACCTGGTCAAAAAGACGAAGATAGTTTGCCTCCTTACGAAATTCTTGACCAGATTTTGTACCAATATATTGAAAGGGTACAAGGGCCGCAGGAAATAAAAACTTTTGGTTTTGATGCGCCTCTTGTTGACCGGATTTTAATGATGGTAAATAAAAATGAATACAAACGCAATCAATTTTGTCCAATAATCCGCATTTCTCCAAAAGCATTTGGTACGGGAAGAAGAATGCCGATTGTTGCCAGTTATTTAAGCTGAAAAGGAAACCAGGAATCATGAATATTTGTTTGTTTACTGTTATCGTTGATAATTTATTATTAGTATTTTACGAATACCAGGTTCTTTATATAATTGATTAACAAGGAGAAGAGCGATCAAAATCTTTACTTTTTCCTATCTTCAATTTTTATTCCTCAAATTTTCATCTAAATAAAATTGATTTTATGAGAAAAGGCTTTTTCATATCCTTCCTGTTTTTTATATCCGTATCCGTCATTGGACAAAAAAATGATGTTGCCCAATTATTAATTCCTGAGCCAGTTTCTGTCACTTCCGGAACCGGGAATTTTGTTTTTACCAGCAAAACTCCCGTTCACGTTTTATCAACGGATGCATCCGCAAAGAGAGTAGGAGAGTTTCTTTCTAAAAAGATCGGGAAGGTAACCGGTTACTCTGTGCCAGTTATGGTTGGCTCAAAAAATAGTGAAATAAATAACGGAATAAAATTATCAATTATCAAAGATGAATCATTGGGTGATGAAGGCTACCAATTAAAGGTATCTGCGCATGAAATCTCTATTTCAGCTAACAAGCCTGCTGGTCTTTTTTATGGAATGCAATCTTTATTTCAGCTAATGCCGAAAGAAGTGGAAGCAGACACTTTGGTAAGAAATGTGGAATGGAATGTTCCGGTTTGCAGCATCAAAGATTATCCACGCTTTGGGTGGCGGGGATTAATGTTTGATGTAAGTCGTCATTTTTTTGGAAAAAAGGATGTGGAAGA
>JBDTJV010000304.1:0-8725 GCA_039935675.1 Ginsengibacter sp.
TATTAATGCAAGATTAAGCAGGTATAAAGATTAGGATCTTTCCTATCAGAATGGCAAAAGCATTTATTTCAAAAATATTTAATTTAAAGTCATTTTTACCTGATTTGTTTTATCTCCGGAACATTCTTTTAGTATTTAGCCATTTGCTTTTCAGTTTATTTCAGAAATCCTTTAGCGAGTTAGCTCTAAACATTTTTATTATTGCCATTTTATTCTATTTTTGCAGCCCTAAAAAATAAGTAATTAACTGATATGGATAAATTGATTTTTGTAATACCGGCGATGGGAATTGTTGGATTGCTTTACACATTCATAAAATTTGCGTGGGTAAATAAACAAGATGCCGGCAATGAAAGAATGAAAGAGATCAGCACTTATATTGCTGATGGTGCAATGGCATTTTTGAAAGCGGAGTGGAAGATCCTTTCTTATTTTGTTGTCATCGCAGCAATCTTGCTGGGAATTATGGGCTACAGTAGCGCCAACAGTAGCTGGAGTATTGCGGTTTCCTTTGTTTGCGGTGGGTTTTTTAGTGCCCTCGCAGGGTTTATTGGAATGAAGGTAGCCACCAAAGCCAACGTACGCACCACACAGGCAGCACGCACCAGTCTTTCCAGAGCTTTAAAGGTTTCTTTTACCGGTGGAAGCGTGATGGGACTTGGTGTTACAGGTTTAGCAGTATTAGGATTAGGAAGTTTATTTATTATTTTAAAAATGATTTTTGCTCCTCATGCCAGTGCAGATAGCCTGGAGATGGAGCGAACTATAGAAATATTAACAGGCTTCAGTTTGGGTGCTGAAAGCATCGCTTTGTTTGCGCGTGTTGGTGGAGGAATTTACACCAAAGCGGCTGATGTAGGCGCTGATCTTGTAGGAAAAGTAGAAGCAGGAATTCCGGAAGATGACCCTCGTAATCCCGCTACCATTGCCGATAATGTTGGTGATAATGTTGGAGACGTTGCAGGTATGGGAGCCGATCTTTTTGGTTCTTATGTAGCTACAATTTTAGCAACAATGGTATTGGGACGCGAAACTATTTCTGCGGACGCTTTTGGCGGAATGGCTCCAATATTATTACCGATGTTGATTGCTTCAATGGGAATCATTTTCTCCATGATCGGAACTTTATTTGTAAAAATTCCTGAAAATGCTCCTTTACAAACATCGGTTGTTCAAAAAGCACTGAACCTGGGAAACTGGGGCGCCATCGTGATCACCGCCATTGCATCTTACTTCCTCGTGATGTGGTTGCTTCCTGATACAGGTTTGGTTTTAAGAAATTATCACTTTACAAGGATGGGGGTTTATGGAGCGATAATCGTAGGATTGATCGTAGGAACATTGATTAGTTTCATAACCGAATTTTATACAGCAATGGGAAAAAGACCGGTATTAACTATTGTTCGCCAATCTTCTACCGGCCATGCTACTAATATCATTGGCGGTCTTGCTGTAGGGATGGAAAGCACTTTGTTCCCGATTCTTGTTCTTGCATCAGGAATCTATCTGTCTTATTATTGTGCAGGTTTATACGGTGTAGCAATTGCTTCTGCCGGAATGATGGCCACCACAGCTATGCAATTGGCTATTGATGCTTTTGGACCCATTGCTGATAATGCTGGAGGAATTGCAGAAATGTGTGAGTTGCCGAAAGAAGTGCGTGAAAAAACAGATATCCTCGATGCAGTAGGAAATACCACTGCAGCAACCGGTAAAGGTTTTGCTATTGCTTCTGCAGCATTGACTTCTCTCGCTTTATTTGCTGCTTTTGTGGGCATTTCAAAAATTGATGGTATAGATATTTACCGGGCAGATGTTTTGTCAGGTTTATTTGTAGGAGCAATGATTCCGTTTATATTTTCTTCACTGGCCATACGCGCAGTGGGCGAAGCAGCAATGGCGATGGTTGAAGAAGTTCGCCGGCAGTTTCGAACTATTCCCGGAATTATGGAAGGAAAAGGAAAGCCCGAATATGAAAAATGCGTGGCCATTTCTACCAATGCATCTATCAGGAAAATGATGCTTCCCGGAGCTATTGCTTTACTTTCACCAGTGATCATTGGTTTCATTTTTGGCCCACAGGTTTTGGGTGGCTTTTTAGCCGGTGCTACTGTTAGCGGTGTACTAATGGGAATATTCCAAAATAATGCAGGTGGTGCCTGGGACAATGCCAAAAAATCTTTTGAAAAAGGTGCTTTGATCAATAATGAAACTCATTTCAAAGGATCTGAACCACATAAGGCTTCAGTTACAGGTGATACTGTTGGAGATCCTTTCAAAGACACTTCCGGCCCGAGCATGAATATCCTGATCAAATTAATGAGTATCGTTTCCCTCGTAATAGCTCCTACTCTTGCTCATAATTTCCAGGGAAAAATCAACCGGGAAAGGCAGGAAAAAATGCAGAACCTTATTAATCTTCAAAAAGCAGACTTTGCAGGATCATCTGCAGATAAAAATCTATGGGTTCTTACCACGCCTCCGGGAACAGATCGCAATACAGCAGAAAAAGAGATCAGCAATTTTATTGAAGTATTGGACCAGGATCAGCTGATGAATCAAAATTCTTTTTCTGTGGCCGTGGCAAAAGGTATTTTGTATATTGATGGCGACCGTAAAGCCGACGATATCCAAAATAAATATAGCAGCTATATAAAGAAAACGGGCGATTTTATTAGTAAAATTTCTGCACCACAATAGCCTGTACCGGATTCTTGTTCGGATTTCAAAACAATAAATAAGAAAAGCGAAACCCCGATAAATTTAAATATCATTGTAAACCAGGAAAACCCTTCCTGGTTTTTTGTTGCCAGTAAATGAGCAAATAAAGTGGATTCTTGTTTTGCAATATGTTCCAGATTCAATAAGCATTTATGTTCCTGAGATTATTCAAGTCATGCAATTAAAATGAAGAAATTCTTCTAATAATTATTTTATAGGTTCTTTGATTTATTTAGTAGAAATGAGACAATTACTACAAAACGACCCTTGGGAACGTCCCGTGCGTTTTGATCGGGGAAACTTAACCAGATCATATACTTACCGAATGAGAAAAAGTTTGATCAAATTACCAGGATATAATAATGGCAAGGATTCGCGAACAATCTACTACTGAATACTCATTTTTATTTCACCGCCACATTTATTTTGCTGGTATCGCCTGTTAATTTGCTCATCACTAATTCCCCAATCTTTTTTCCCTGGTCATAAGCGGTTGTAACTGATTTCCTGTAATGAATCCCTCCGTAAAAACGACTCATAGACACTTCGAGTGCTGCTTCATCAGTAGACTTAAAAGTACGGTCGGGCCATCCCCAATTTCTTTCGGATGAATCCCGGAACGCGGTATTATTATTATAAATTTCACTCAAAACGGTAGCGGCCGCGGCCGAAATAGTGGAATGAGCGCTATTATATTCCGGGAAAGGAGGCGTTTGTAAATAGGGCATCCACGACTGGTCAATATAACGGTTAATATAAGTTTCAGGTCTTATTACATCGGTTTTATATTTGGTATACCAACAACAAATAAAAGCATCATAAATCCCAATACTGGCCCCGGTATAAGCAGAAGCCGTCTTATAAAAATCTGCATGATTATTTTGAGAAATTGTACCCACAACTTCCATCCAATGTCCTGCAGGAGTCATCGCTTTGGTAGCAAACATTGCGTGGCCTTCAACATGAAGTTTAAAACTGTTACAATCCCAAAAATTAGCGATCCACTTTTTCGTTGAATCCAGGCCATTCCCGGTATTCATCACATCAACCGCCATACTATAAAAAGCACTTCCTGAATCTTTGCTAAAAGGCGTGGGCGGAGGAGGCGGAAACATGTTTGCAGAATCCATTACCATACATCTCAAAATAGGCCAAAGCGGTTCTACCGCACTAAAATATCCCGGTGGAGTTGGCGACCAATGGCCTTCGATATTAGAAATTGCAAATGAAGATCCACGTGTTTGAGCATAATTATCCTTTTTGCTCCATGAAATGATGGAATCACCCACCTGGTTCCCGTATCCTACAGAACTTGTGAACATAGCATCCGGCATTCCTGAATTTTTGGCAAGAGATTTAACGGAATCGACTAATTTTTCCATTGTATCTCCTGAAAAAGTAAGATTTTCTCCTACTTTCAAAAAAGCAATTAAAGAGGCAAAAGGATAATCAATCTTTTCACTTTTGGAAGGAGCGGGAATATTATTTAATCCTTTCACTTTTCCCTGTAAAGAAATTATTTCTTTGCTACCATTAGCCAATACTTCATAAGCTGCCAGGTTCGAATAAGCAAAAACTCTTGCTGCCACTGGTGGTGTGAAAATATCATAAATGACCACGTAATTTAATTTATGCATTACTTCATTATACAATAATGGATTATGCATCACTTTTACATAATCATTGCTTTTCTGCTTGCACGAAATGCCGAGAATTATAACCAGCGAAACAAAAAAGGTATGGAAAAACAAATTTTTTCTCATGAAATAGATTTTTTGAAATTATTTTAAAATTTAATTTTGATGAATTTAAAAAGGCCAATAAGTTACTTTATCATTTTGACGATCATATGCTAATTTGATGCTGTCTGTAACGATATCGCCTAAACGGTATTTTGTTTTGTAAGCAACATTAATAGTTACACTTATTACCGAATCCGGATTGCGTGTTCCAGCTATCAAAGAATCCAAATACCTCTTATTGTGCATAGAATCAAATTCATTTGAAGAAAGATGGTTATAAATAAATTTGTAATCTTTGATCACATCGGCTGCTCTTTTTATCACGACTTTTCCTTCCACAATTTCAAATGGTTTAGGGTCTTTCATTTTTGGGATCACCGTTGTTTGCATAAAGTTTTTCGCCAAAGCCTCTACATGATCATGATCAATCTCCTGGTTATTGCTGCCCGCACAGGATGATATAATAATGCATATAAATATTAATTTTTTCATTGACAATTTTTTGTTTAGGAACTGAAAGTTGTTTGTTTAAGAAATATTTTTAAAGAAAAGTAATTCTTTGAGGAATCCATATAATTCCCACTCCATCCTTTCAAAGCGAACCATAAAGCCAGGACGGAGCCATAACTTCCACCTCTTTCAATCCATTCAAATATCTCATATTTTGGATAGAAAAATTCACTGGCCACTTTCCAAAAAAAGATGGCCAGCACAAAATATCTAAAAGGCTTAATTATAATCACCAATGCAGCCAGTACCTCAAAAAAACCAACCAATTCTGCAATACTTGAAGGATCGGAAAATCCAAGCCGGGCATATTGATCAAGCAAGTCTTTTTTTTCTAGCAAATCAAGACAGCCATGGCCCAACAAAAGAAAAAATACAACAAATCGCAAACACAATATAACGCTGGCCTGGGTTTGTTTTTCTATCAACAGATCTTTGTTCAAACGCATCCAAAACTTTTTGCAATGTTGCCCCACATTACCATAAGAAATCAATAAAGCCAAGGGTGCTCCGAAATTTCCAAATCTTTCAAGAAATTCAGGAAATGGTTCGCCCGATATTGGCCTTAATAATGCCGTAATGAATCCCCAGGCCACCAGCCAAATAACCACTCCTCTTATTGGATAAAATAAGATCAGCAAACCACAAAGTATATCCATGCTGCCGACATAAGGCATTAATGTAAATGAAAGCTGGTGGCCAATTCCAAAAACTGCAAAATAATTGGTCCAAATTTCTTTGGTAATAATACCAAAACATCCGTGCCCTATGAAACACATGGCACAAGCAATTTGCAAGGTGTAATGTATTTGATGCCCGGTATTTTTTAATTGTAAATCATGATTGTTAATAGTCCTCAAAATCATTTTAATTTTATTTAAACACGTTTACAATTTTATGGTTGCGCCTACATTTACCGTGTAGTCTGCAAAAGCGGCGTCACCATGCGTATTAACACCGGTTAGCTTCGTAGTAATTTTATCAGGAACACTTTGAGTGCGGTTGCGAACAATGGCAACGGGAACAAAAGCGTACAAATTGACTTTTTTTATTTTCAATGTTACACCTGGTTCTGCAGATATAATATACCCAGGCCTGCGAAAACCATCACTCCCTCCTATCAAATCATGAACCGGCAAACATTCATCACGCACACCCAGCGAAAACATCCAATTCTTCACATTAAAATTGGAACCCAACCTTATCATGTACTGATCAGGAACACTCATTACATTGGAACCATTGGCTATACTGGATGCAGAAGGAGCGCTGGCACGAGCACTTGAAACGCCATTCTGATCGCGTGGACTCAATAAATAATAAAAGTTTCCGTAAAAATTGACCACGTGAGATAGATTATAAAAGGCATTTATCTCTGTAGTAAATCCTGTTCCGCCATCACCTAATTGGATAGATTGGTCTACTGGTCCAAGTGCTTTGGTCGAATCACTCGTATGAAAATAATCCTGGAATTTGTAATCTCCTGTTGGCAATTTTAGTCCCAGGCCAACTTGTACATTTCCTTTATGGGAACGAGAAGGATTCCACAACCAACTGTAGACAGCCAGGCGCATGTCACCTATACCAAATGAATGAGTAAGGTACCGTCCAAGATTATTGTGCTCGTACAAAGAAGAACGCGAATTTGCAACTATGGGAACATCGATGAATACAGACCACCTATCATTAATATTGCGGGTAAGAGATAAATCCATTGTGTACGAATGATTGATCACTTCGTTTCCTAAAGCCTGCCGTTGCTTTTGTTCAGTTGTTCCGATAAAATGTTTATATGATTTAAAATACCGGTTGTTTACCGCAAACAACCATTTGGTTGTTGTATCTCCAGGATGATGCATATCACAGGACATACCGCCGGTGCTCCGGATCGCCACACATCCTTGTGCATGTGACGAATTAAATGAAATAATTAATAAAAACGTAAAAAGGAATATTGACAGAAAAAATTTCTTTTTCATAAAAGTTTGTTGATAATGTTATTTGTAATTATTTAAAGCTATTTACCAGCTCCATTATTTTACTGTTATAGAATTGTATGATAAAAAGGCAATGCACTTTTTAAAGCATTCAATATAATAGTTCAACAATTGGAAATTGGCTTGTTAAAATATCAGCATATTCGCTGTAATAGCGGCACTATTGGCCACCAAACCTATGAAAGAGAAACATCCGGAGGTTGACCGGGAATAAAATGGGGATTTGAAATAATACCTGCAGAATTAGAAATCAACCATAAACGTTGATTTACTGAAAACATGGAAACAATATCTGCCCCAAAAGTAGAATTATCGTAGACAGTCTGCAGATTTTTAAAAACTGAATTGGAATTATCCGATTTCTTTGAATGATCGTTTTGGGCTAAATCATTGGTTATTTTAAAAAACTCGTCTTTAGCGGATTGAAGGTGCATTACATTATTATTGGGAATGCACTTTAGAAAAAGTGTATCATTTAGGAGCTTTCTTTTTACATACTTATAATGAATTCCATCAATTTCTATCTGGCCATCGTATCGCTGGTAAGAAGTCCAGTTATTCTGGTAAGGAAGATGAACAGGAATTTTTAATTCTATCAATTGCGACTCATCATAAGAATTGTTATCAAGCCTTGCTTCCAACTGCTCGTTTGCATTTTTTTGCATAAAATCAATCATTAGGCGATAGCCAAACCAATTAAAAGCAAAAACAATAAGGAAAAATATAGCAGCAATTTTTTTCAACACAAGCATTTATAAAAAGTGTTACAAGATAATACATTAAAAGAGATAGTTATAAAAAAGTGAATTTATCTTTCGCATTCCTAAAATACGATAACATAAACGCGAATCTTTAGCAAACCAAATTAAAATAGCTTTGCATTAAAGCAGAATAAAGTGCAAAAAATGGACAATGAAATATTATTTTCAGAAACTCAAAGATTTAAACAATGGTGGCTTTGGATTTTTTTGATCGGTTGGGATGCGTTTATTTTTTACGGAGTTTCTAAGCAAATTATAAATGGACACCCCTTTGGAAATAAGCCGGCCAGCAACAGGGAGCTGTTAATAATTTTGGGAATTTCTTTGCTGACGACCATTTTATTCCTGGTTATTCGGCTGGATACCCAAATAAGAAAAGATGGAGTTTATGTGAAATTCTTTCCTCTTCATTTAAAATTCAGGCATTTCTCCTGGGATCAATTATCAAAATGCTATGTAAGAAAATACAGTCCTATGGCTGAATACGGTGGTTGGGGATTAAGATTTGGATTTGGAGGAAAAGCATATAACATTTCTGGCAACCAGGGTTTACAGCTTGAATTTATTAATAAAAAAACACTTTTAATCGGAACACAAAAGCCGGAAGAATTAAATAACGCACTTCAAAAAACAAAAGAACAGTAAACCAGTAAGAAAAGTGTTTTCTTGTTTTGTAAAAAAGTTTATAACTGACCGTTACACTCTTATAATTTCTCAAGTTTTTTCAAACATTCTTTCATATTAATTCCTTTTCCTAAAACTGGTTTAAAAATATCGCCTTCGGCCCGCATCCTTTCAATAGAATTCTTTAAGGTGAAATCAGTCATCTTCAAACCTTTTTTTACTTCTTCCCAATGTAAAGGCATCGATACAGTCGCTCCCGGTTTTGGTCTTACAGAGTAGGGCGCTGCTAAAGTGGCCTGTGGGCGATTTTGCAAAAAATCGATGTACATTTTGCCACTTCGGTTACTTACCATTCTTTCAATGCTGGTAAATT
>JBDTJV010000305.1:0-5283 GCA_039935675.1 Ginsengibacter sp.
TTTCTATTATTTTTTCTAGAAGGAAAATTAATATTCATAGCCTGAACACTTCTCCATCTGAAGTTCCCGGTATTCATCGCTTTAATATTGTAATTGAAGAAACCGAAGAAGTTATTAAAAAATTAGTACGCCAGATTGAAAAACAAGTGGATGTTTTAAAAGCGTATTATAATACCAATGATGAAATTATCTGGCAGGAAATGGCTTTGTATAAAGTACCCACTGATGTAATAATGGAAAAAGTGAAAGTGGAAAGATTGCTCCACCAGTTTGGTGCAAGAGTGGTTGCCATCAGGAAAGATTATACCGTTTTTGAAACCACCGGCCATCGTGAAGAAACAGATAAATTGATCGTTGCTTTGGAACCTTATAGCTTAATAGAATTTGTAAGAAGCGCCCGGGTAGCTATTATTAAAGAAAGTGAAGGTTTTCACTTTAAAGTAAAAGAATTTGAAAAATTACAACCCGGAGAGGAAGTAGTGGAGAATGAATTTTTAGATAAGCAGGATGAAGTGTTTACTATGTAAGCCGATCCTTGTCAGGTTAAAGTTGAAAAAGTCGTTCCTGTTTTACGAATTAATAAAAATACGAGTATAATAAATCTGGAATCTGTTAGAGTAAATGATCCTTTAATAACCAGGTTATTTTCAATTAAAAAATAGACGAATCAAAATGAATAATCCTTTAGCTAAAATAATAATTTGCTTTGCCATCTGTAATGGTTTTCTTTTAAAAAGCCATGCGCAAACTATTATAATTGGCACAAAGAATACTTCATTAATTTACAAGGTGGATCGCAATCACCAATTACAACAAGCATGGTTTGGCGCAAAATTGGATGCTTCTGGTGAAACTGATTCGTTGGATTATAAAGCGCTACCTTCTTATGGTAATCCTGGTTTTCCCGGCGGCGGAATGGGTTATGTTTTTGAGCCGGCTATCGAAGTTGTCCATGCGGATGGAAACCCTTCCTTGCTACTTGATTTTATTGGATCAAGTGTAGAAAAGGAGAATGATGATGTTTCGGTGACTCACATCAAGTTGAAAGATCCGGTGTATCCTTTTTACGTCACTTTGAATTTCAAATCTTATCAAAAAGAAAATATTATAGAAGAGTGGGCGACTATACAGCATGAAGAAAAATCTGCGGTTACACTTAACCGCTATGCTTCTTCATTTGTTACACTTCACGATAACAATTTTTACCTGACTCATTTCTATGGTGACTGGGCAAGTGAAATGCAATTTGAAGAAACAAAATTGCCCGAAGGGATTTACAATATTCAGTCTAAACTTGGGACGAGAGCTACGAATTACGAAGTGCCTTCTTTTATGATTTCTCCCAATAAGCCTGCTGCTGAAAATGAAGGTGATGTTTTTGCGGGCTCGTTGGCATGGAGTGGTAATTTTAATCTGCAGTTTGAAAATATCAGATCCAACGGTCATGCAGGCAATTCACTAAAAATAATTCCCGGTATCAATGCTTATGCTTCGGCTTATTCACTAAAGCCGAAAGAACTATTTAATACACCTCATTTTATTTTTACCTGGTCAACAAATGGCAAAGGACAGGCTAGCCGCAACCTGCATGAATGGGCTTTAAATTATGGCGTATGGAAAGGCTATCAGAAAAGACAAACCTTACTTAATAACTGGGAAGCTACCTATTTCAATTTTAACCAGGATACTTTGGTGAAATTATTTGATGGCGCAAAAAAAATTGGAGTGGATCTGTTTTTATTGGATGATGGCTGGTTTGGAAATAAGCACCCGCGACACGGCGATACAGCGGGTCTTGGCGATTGGCAGGCTAATAAAAAAATATTGCCGGATGGTATTGAATATTTAGTAAAGCAGGCAGAAAAAAAGGGTGTTCATTTTGGTATTTGGGTAGAACCGGAAATGGTAAATCCTAAAAGTGAATTGTATGAGCAGCATCCGGATTGGGTCTTAAAATTACCTAACCGCGCGATTGACTTGTCACGAAATCAATTGGTGCTCGATCTTACCAATCCTAAAGTGCAGGATTTCGTTTTTGGCATATTGCACAACCTGCTAACAGATAATCCCGGAATTGCTTACATAAAGTGGGACTGCAACCGGTTTATGACAAATACTTACAGCAATTATCTGGGTAATAATCAACAGGCGTTGTATGTTGATTACACAAAAGGATTGTATAAAGTTTTGGAACGTGTCAGAAAAGAATTTCCAGACCTGGAGATGATGTTATGTTCCGGTGGTGGCGGACGAGCTGAATATGGTGCATTAAAATATTTTAATGAATTTTGGCCAAGCGATAATACAGATGGAGTAGAAAGACTTTTTATTCAATGGGGTTATTCTTACTTTTTTCCGGCGGCAACGATGTGCGATCACGTGACCTCGGCAGGTAAAGAAAGTTTGAAATTTAAAATTGATGTTGCCATGCAGGGAAAGCTTGGTTTTGATATTAAGGTGAATGATTTGAGTGATAAAGAAATTGCATTTTGCAAAAATGCGGTTGATAATTACAAGCGTTTGCAGGACGTCTTAAATTATGGATCGCTTTATCGGCTGATTGCGCCCTATCATAGCAGCATTACGGCATTGATGTATGTTGACAGCACCAGGAAAAAAGCAGTAGTGTTTGATTATAATATGAACATACACCATGGAGATACCTATCAAAATCTAATTTTGCAAGGTTTAAATCCAGGTAAAAAATACGTTGTAAAAGAAATTAATGTGGAAGCTGGAAAGTGGAATTCATTTCACGAAAGTGGTAAAGTTTTTACCGGCGAATTTTTAATGAAGGAAGGGTTAGGTTGGTATTTAAATGATGCACTGACCAGTTCTATTTTAGAAGTAACGGAGGTTGAATAAATAATTTTAATTGCAGTTAATGGTTTTCACTTTGGTTGATATCATTAACAAAAAATAATAACAAAAAACAGAATTCATAATTTACAAAAACAAAAACAACATGGCGACATTAAATTTTGCAGGTACAGAAGAAAAAGTGGTAACACGCGAAGAATTTCCATTGTCCAAAGCACAGGAAATTTTAAAAGATGAAGTAGTAGCCGTAATCGGTTATGGCGTTCAGGGGCCAGGCCAGGCTTTGAACCAACGCGACAATGGTATCAACGTAATTGTTGGCCAGCGTAAAAACTCCAAAAGCTGGGACAAAGCGGTGCAGGATGGCTTTGTTGAAGGGAAAACTTTATTTGAAATTGAAGAAGCCCTTGAAAAGGGAACGATCATTTGTTACCTGCTTAGCGATGCTGCACAGATTGCAATGTGGCCAACCGTAAAAAAACATTTAACGCCTGGAAAAGCTTTGTATTTTTCTCATGGTTTCGGAATTACTTATAACGATCAAACAAGTATCGTACCTCCAAAAGATGTAGATGTATTTTTGGTTGCCCCTAAAGGTTCTGGCACTTCTTTAAGAAGAATGTTTTTGCAGGGCCGTGGATTGAATAGCAGCTATGCCATCTTCCAGGACGCAACGGGTAAGGCATTCGACAGGGTGATTGCTCTCGGAATTGCAATTGGCTCCGGCTATTTATTTGAAACTGATTTCAAAAGAGAAGTTTTCAGTGATCTAACCGGCGAGCGCGGTACTTTGATGGGAGCTATCCAGGGAATTTTTGCTGCGCAATTTGAAGTGCTACGCAAAAATGGCCATTCACCATCTGAGGCATTCAACGAAACTGTTGAAGAACTAACACAATCTTTAATGCCATTGGTAGCAGAAAACGGAATGGATTGGATGTATGCCAATTGCTCTACGACAGCGCAACGTGGCGCTTTAGACTGGTGGAAAAAATTCCGTGATGCAACATTGCCGGTCTTTTCTGATTTGTATGCAAGTGTAGCAGCAGGTAAAGAAGCCAAGCGTTCAATTGACTCAAATTCTCAGTCTGATTACCGCGAGAAATTGAATGAAGAATTAAAGGAATTACGTGAAAGTGAAATGTGGCAGGCAGGAAAAACCGTAAGGAGTTTACGGCCCGAAAACCAGGATCCCGCTTGATTATGAACTATAAAAAGGTTGCTGGCCTTTTCAAAGCCGGCAACCTTTAAAATGATTTTTATGAAAGATACCGTCCATACAAATAGTCATGAAACAAACTACCATCCGGTGTTTGATGGATTGGGCGTAGCTGATGCATCTGAAAGATTAAAGACAATTGTCAACAGAACGCCTTTAACATTAAACCGGAATTTGTCTCAAAAATTTCAGTGCAATATTTACTTGAAGAGAGAAGATTTGCAGGTTGTCCGCTCTTACAAACTTCGCGGTGCTTACAATATGTTGAGCACTTTGCCAGAAGAACAATTGAAAAAAGGCGTTGTTTGTGCAAGTGCGGGAAACCATGCGCAAGGGTTTGCTTATTCATGCAAAAAACTAGGCTGTAAAGGGGTGGTATTTATGCCCGTGATCACACCCAAACAGAAAGTAAAGCAAACAAAAATGTTTGGTGAAAATTTTGTTGAAATACAATTGATTGGTGATTCTTTTGAAGAGTGTGCAGAAGCTGCTTTAAAATATACCGCTGAAAGTCATAAGACTTTTATTCCTCCTTACGATAATTATAAGATCATCGAAGGACAAGCTACTGTTGGTTTAGAAATACTGGAAGATCTTACACAGGTAGATTATTTGTTTCTGCCCGTTGGAGGGGGTGGACTTGCGTCAGGTGTTGGGTCTTATTTTAATACATTTTCTCCCAATACAAAAATTATTGGTGTAGAACCCGAAGGCGCTCCTTCGATGTCAGAGGCCTTCAAAGCTGGCCATCCTGTTACATTACATGATATCGAACATTTTGTGGATGGCGCTTCTGTGAGTCGCGCTGGAGATATTACTTATTCTGTCTGCAAGAATGTTTTGAACGAAATGCACCTCGTTGCTGAAGGAAAAGTTTGCACTACGATCCTACAGTTATATAATGAAGATGCTATTGTTGCCGAACCGGCAGGAGCCTTGTCAATAGCGGCATTGGACGATTATAAAAATGAAATAAAAGGTAAGAATGTTGTCTGCATTATCAGTGGCGGCAACAATGATATCGACAGGATGCAGGAAATAAAAGAAAGATCCTTACAATATGAGGGATTAAAACATTATTTCTTAATTCGCTTTGCGCAAAGGCCAGGCGCTTTAAAAGAATTTGTTAATGAAGTACTCGGTCCGACAGACGATATTACCCGCTTTGAATACATACAAAAAAATAATAAAGAGGCTGGCCCTGCCTTGGTTGGGATCGAATTAGGCGATAAGAAAGATTATCA
>JBDTJV010000306.1:0-3281 GCA_039935675.1 Ginsengibacter sp.
ATGGTGAAAGGTATTTTGCATGGAGAAAGCGATAGCCGCCGGACTGCATTTATCGAACCTGAAGAAACGATTCATTTCAACAATGAAATTTTTTCGTTAGAATTGGAAGAGCGCAAAGAAGTGAATATTATTTTACAAAATCTCACTGGAAAGATGCGCGTTTTTCATTCCTTGTTAGAAATTTATCATGCTATTATTGGTGAGTTTGATTTCATCAGGGCGAAGGCGCTTCTAGCCTTGGATTATCATGGTAATTTGCCTGCCTTACATGATAGAGCCGTCGTTAAATTGATCAATGCTATTCATCCATTGCTTTTTATTTATAATGAAAAACTGAAAAAACCAACGATACCTGTTAACCTTTCTCTTGATGAAAAAAACAGGATATTGGTAATAAGCGGACCAAATGCTGGCGGCAAAACGGTTACTTTAAAAACTGTCGGCTTATTACAAATGATGATCCAGAGTGGTTTATTGGTTTCGTGTAGCCCTGATAGTGAATTTGGTATTTTCAGGCAACTGATGATTCATATGGGCGATACTCAAAACCTGGAATTTGAGCTGAGCACTTATTCATCCCACCTTATTCACATGAAATACTTTATGGAAAATGCGAATGGTAAAACCTTATTTTTTATAGATGAATTGGGAAGTGGAAGTGATCCAAACCTGGGTGGTGCCTTTGCCGAAGTGATCATGGAGGAACTAGCTAAAAAACATTCTTTAGGATTGGTGACAACTCATTATCTGAACCTAAAAGTTATGGCGAATAAGGTGAGTGGAATCGTCAACGGCGCCATGGCTTTTGATGAAAAAAATTTGAAACCGTTATACCATCTCATCATCGGAAAGCCCGGTAGTTCTTACACTTTCTCCATTGCGGAGCGGATAGGATTACCACAACATTTGATCAAAAGAGCGAAAAGCCTTGTTGATGAAAATCATTTTTCATTGGATCGTTTACTAAACAGTACTGAACAGGATCAGCAACTGGTCCAGGCCGAAAGAAAGCAACTTAATGTATTGCTGAAAGAAAATGAACAGCTGCAAAAAGATATGGAGCAATTGATCCAAAAAGAAAAACATTCGCAGCAGTTAGAGATGATGAAGGCTCAGAACGAGATTAATGAATCGAAGATCATTTACCTGAAAGAAATGGAAAAGAAACTAAAAACTCTTTTGATAGAATGGCGAAAGACAGAGGATAAAAATAAGGTAGTCAGGATGATGCAGGCGCTACTTTTTAAGCAGCCGGAAAAAAAGGTATTACAAAGAAAACAACAAAAGTTAGAAAGCCGTTATTTAGAAATCGGCGGAAACATAAAACAAGGTGATATAGTGATCATGAAATCTAACCAACAAGTGGGAGTGGTAAAAGACATCAGGGGTAAAAAAGCGATTGTACAGGTTGGTGCCGTACCTATTACTGTTTCAATGGATAACCTTTCTGTAGTCATTGATAAAAATCCTCCCGAAAAGTAATTTTTTTTAAAAAATTTGAAAATAATCAGCACAAATGACCGCGTTCATTGATCACTTTATTGTGAACAATCTTTTCCAGCATACCTGTTTTTTTTGCCATCGCTTTTTCTAATTTCACTATGCAGATACAATCGTGGAGTTGGATATGAAGTTGAGTAAATCTTTCCTTTTCCTCTCCTTGTAATTTCCTATCATCGCAGTAATAAATTACTTCAAGTTTTGATGCATTCGGCATTTCCACGACTGTCCAGAAAGTATGATTTTTCATTTTATATTTTTTCTCAAAAAGAGATCAAATAACGAACCAGCAACGTATCCGGAAGTTGGAAAGTTATTCATCAACTGTGGATAAATTTCGGTGTAGTGCGTTGATTTTAATCAGTAAACGAACAAATACAAGTGATTCTTAAAATAGAAAACATTGGATCAATCTTTAAATAACGGCAGGCTAAACAAAAATGTAGATCCTTCTCCATGATTACTTTCAACCCAAATTTTTCCTTTCTGTCTTTCTATAATTTGAGCAGAAATATACAATCCCAGCCCAAAACCAGACCTGGCCACGCCTTCATTGCCGGAAACCTGGAAAAATCTTTCAAAAATTTTGGATTGCTCTTCTTTCTTAATACCATTCCCACAATCTTTCACTGAACAAATAGCATCATTATCTTTCACTGATAATGAGACGAACACATTTTCTGAAGAAGGTGAATATTTTAAGGCATTCGTAAGAAGATTTGTCAACACCTGGCCGGTGCGATCCTTATCAGCAAAAAGTTTCACTTCTTCGATATGGTTTATGATGATTCTATCTGTCTGATTGATCACTTTCATTTCTGCAACGTTGTCTTTAATCAATTCATCAAAATCAAATACTTCCTTTCTAAAAATTACTTTATCTGAATCCAATCTTGTCACGTCTGTCAGGTCCTGGATTATATGGCTAAGCCTGTCTACCTGGTAATTCATGCTTCTGAGCATTGACACAATCTGCTTATCTGAATTGGCCAATTTTTCCAACAAGAGATAAGAATTTATTCTCATCGAAGTAACCGGCGTTTTTAATTCGTGGCTCACAATGCTGATGTAATCGTCCTTTTGTTGATTGATTTCTTTTAAGGAAGTCATATCCTGTATGACGCCGTAAATTTTAACGGGTGTTCCGTTTTCATCATTGATAATTTTTCCATCCGATTTTACCCAATGAATACTTTTGTCTTTGTGGACAATACGGTATTCCGCAGACAGGTAGCCGGTTTGTCGCGCATCTTCGTGTGCTTTACTGATAATTTCAAGGTCTTCAGGATGGAAAATACGCATAAGGTCGGTGCGTGAAGCAATCTCTTCAATGCCAAAAATTTCATTGAACCTTTCGTCAGTTTTTATCAGGCCTCCTTCCAGGTCTAGTTCATATAAACCTAAGTCAGCAGATTCAATGGCCATCCTTGCTTTTAATTCAGCTTCTTCCGTTTTTTTGTAATTTAAAACCTGCTCTGTAACATCCGTGGCTACCACGATTATACCGGAAATACTACCGTCATTTTCCCTGAAAGCTTCGTAGAGTAAATCGAGGTATACTTTTTTTGCCCCGCTTTCTGCAGGCAGAACATAGGCGACACCATTGCTTTTGTATGTCTCACCTGAATTATAAACATGTTTCAAAAGATCTTCAAATCCTTGTGTTCTGGCCTCCGGTAAAAAACTAAGGAGTGGATTTCCTAAAGCCAACTCTTCGGTGGTTCCCCAAAGCTCATATATTTTTGAATTGGCGATATCTACTTTGAAATCGGGCCCCATCA
>JBDTJV010000307.1:0-4602 GCA_039935675.1 Ginsengibacter sp.
ATTATCAGCGGCATCTTTTTGGAAAAAACTTTGTTCCGTAATACCATTCGGATGTCGCAAAAGAGACTCTGGCCTGCCTTTCAGGTAAGGAAGAATGTACTTCGACATTGAAATATAATATTCAACGATATCTCCTTTGGTGATCCCTTCATCCGGAAAATAAACTTTATCGATGCTCGTTACTTTCACTTTGTCTTTCCCAAAAGTGTAAATTTTATCATTGTCTTTTGAGGATTTTTCCGCGCTGGATTTGGCACTTTTAGAAGAATCCTTTCCCTTTTTTGAAGTTCCTTTTTTCGAAGCGACTTTTGTTTTATTTATATTTTCCATATTTATTTCGTCTAAAGTTTTATCGTTTCTCAAGTGCAAAAAAACAGGATGGCGAAATTTTCCATCGCTGGTAACTTCAGAATATTTTATTTCGCAAATTAATGCTGGTTTTATCCAGGTAACCGAAGAATTATTTTTTATTTTCTCTTCAAAAGGGGATTTTTCCTGGAAAAGCGGTTGCATCTTTTCAAACAATTCTTTCAAAGATTGATGATTGAAACCTGTTCCTGCATTGCCTACATATTCCAATTGATTCCCTTCTTTTGTGGCTAAAATCAATGAGCCGAAATATTTTCGCGATCCTGCGGGTGGTGTATAACCCGCTATGATAGCCTCTGCCGTTTTATGATTTTTAATTTTAAGCCACTCCGTAGTTCTGCTGCCGGGATAATAAAGGGAATTCATTTTTTTGCCCATAATGCCTTCGAGATCCTTTTCCTGCGATACCTTAAAAAATGATTTTCCTTTTCCGACAATATGATCAGAATATTTTATTACCGGGTTATCAGGAATTATTTTTTGCAATAATTCTTTGCGGTCCACTAAGGGAAGTGAAGTGGTATCTTTTCCATTCAGTTCCAGCAGATCAAAAATATAATACTGGATTGGCCGATCCTGGTTTTCAGAATAATGTTGCAGCAATTGAAAATCAGGTTTTCCTTCGTCATTCAGTACAACAACTTCTCCATCCAGCACTGCGTCCTGCTTTATGTTTTTTAATTGATCTACGACAACAGGATACGTATTTTTAAAACTTAGCCCATTACGGGAATACATCAAAATATCTTTTCCGTGTTTTTCAGCAATCGCGCGATAGCCATCCCATTTTATTTCAAAAAGCCAATCTTTGTCGTCAAAAGATGCAGAGATCTCTTTGGCAAGCATTGGCTTTACATAATCGTGAACTTTTCTATTGTTGCTATTATTGGAGATCACTTCAGTTTCGGCGCTGTCATTGGCTTCCGGAACTTTTACTTTTCCTTCACTGCTCTTTTTTTTTTCGCGGGTTTTTTATTTTCAGCAAGCCATTTATTAATGGGAGAATTCTTTTTCGTTTGTTCTTCACTGTTATATTCTGTATCCATTGCGTAAGAATCTCTATGTTTTATTAGCAACCAACTGTTATCTTCTTTGCCTTTCAATTTCACCAACACAAATTCACCTTTTAATTTTTTCCCATAAAGATGAATTTTAAAATCGCCTGATTTTAAACCCGCGCGAAGATTTTTCTCCGCCTTTTCTGTGGGTGAATTTTCCAGGTCCGAATAAGTTCCGCTGTCCCAAATTTCGACAATGCCCGCTCCATAATTTCCTTCCGGAATATTGCCTTCAAAATCCTTATAATCATAAGGATGATCTTCTACCATCATCGCCAACCTCTTGTCTTGTGGATTCATCGACGGTCCCTTTGGAACCGCCCAGCTTTTTAAAACACCATCAAGTTCGAGACGAAAATCGTAGTGCAGACGAGAAGCTTTATGTCGCTGTACTACAAAAATTAATTTCGAAGCAGATTTTTTAACCGCTCCTTCGGGTTCGGCTGTTTCTTTAAAATTTCTTTTTTTGTTATAAAGTGTTAGTGCCATCAGGATGCTTTTTTACTTTTTACTTCAAGACTTGCTTTTAATTGATCCATAAGATCTTTGGTTTTGCTATGAACCACTTTCATTTCGGGCGCTTTTATCTTTTTACCTTTGGCCTTTGCATGGATCAATTTCAATAGCTCATCGTTATAATTGTCTTTGTATTTTGAAATATCAAACTTATCGGTAAGCTGATCTATTAAGGTCATCGCCATTTTTAATTCAGCAGGTTTTACTTCAGTGTTTTTGGGAAGGGTTAGTTCGTCGGGATCTCGTATTTCCTGTTCAAACCTGATCTTATTCAGTACGATCACATTTTTATCAGGCCGTAAAATGGCCAATGCTTCTTTGTTGCGCATTACAAATGTAGCAACGCCTACTTTTTTTGATTTCGTTAAGGCGTCTAATAATAATTTATAAGGTCTTGTACCTGATTTATCAGGCTCGAGGTAATAAGGAGTTTCATAATAAATACTACTGATCTCATCTTCCTTTACAAAATCAGAAATTTCGATGGTCTTTGTTTTTTTGGCGCTGGCTGCTTCAAAATCCTTTTCATCCAGTACTATATAGTTATTGTCCATTTTATAACCTTTGACAATATTACCCCACTCCACTTCTTTGCCGGTGGTTTCGTTTACTCTTTGGTATTTGATGTGGGAATGATCTTTTTTATCCAGCATATCAAGATCCAGGTTGCTGGTTTCCGTTGCACTATAAATTTTAACGGGAATATTGACCAATCCAAAACCGATGGCGCCTGTCCAAATGGGTCTCATAATAATTATCGTTTATGATTCGATAAGTTACTATGAAAATCTGTGCCTTTTTTTTATTGGGTTGAATATTGATTTGAACAGCGATTTTCTGGCAGGATTTGTACTATATATGAGGAATTAATTCTACATCAATCGAGGAAGCATAATTGGTTGAATCCTGAGTTATAAGAAATGATCCAGGGAAATAGCATTGGAGATTTCTGTGCTCTTTATAGTAAACGAATAATTAATCACGATTTTTAATTTCTTAAAATAATCATGATTATAGAAAATGTAATTCTACTGTAGAATTAGGTTTTTGGTCGCGAGGCTTTGTTAGTATTATATTCTGTCGAAACGTGATCTAACTTTTTTGTGCTGTAAGCACATTTTGTGGGTAGATCCGATCAATCTAACCTCCACGAGACGTTCCGAAGGAACGTTTTGGTTTTATTGTTGAAATTTTCTACCCACGAAAAGTCCCTAGGGGATTAAGAAAAAAACTTCAGCAGGAAATATCTACTCCTTTTGAGAATAATCTACCTAATCATATTCGTCTATTAAAATCTAGGGCATCTTATCGGCTCATTAGTAGCCTTGTCGTGATTTACAAATCCCTGGTAAGAAAGCGAAAGTTCAAAACCACCCCTGGACTGGCTTGAAGCTTTTAAAGCAGACACATTCACGTCGTAACTTACTGCAAAAGTGAGTGGTTTCATTTCCAGTTTAAGCATAGGAATAAATGCATCACCCCATCTTAAAAAACCACCACCGGAAATGGTATACCGCTGTTCATCAGTATATTCATCCAGTTTAAGATTATACAACATACCTCCGATTGCCTCTGTATAAGCACCCTGGATGGAATAATCTCCATAAAAAGTAATAGAGGCCTGGTCGTTCAAAGTAGTTTTATACCCGGCAGAATAAACCCATTTGGGATCAATTTTTACTGTCCCATTGTTGAAAAAAGAAATTTTTGCTGATTGGTTAAAATGATGATAAGCAATCCCCAGATACATATTGTCATCAGGATTATCTCCTACCTGTGAATTAAAGCTAAGTCCCGCACTGCCATCAAGATAGGAAATGTTATTATTAGCGAAATTTTCACCTGAGTTCATTGAAGGATCATCATCTACACCATTAAACTGGTTGTTGGTTGTCATTTTAGAAAGATCAAATCTTCTTTGAACAATTCCTCCCATAAATCCTGCAGAAAGGTACATATTCCTTTCGCTGCTTAAAGATTTATGGTAATTAAATACGGGCAGAATACTGGTTGAAGTGAGGGAAATAGTGCCGGCCTTATCATACAAAATAGCACCACCGATAGTTACAAAATCGTCAGCATTTCCGATTGGTAATTTATACTCCGCATTTAATGACGTTGTTTGAAAGGGAACTGTTATAGAATTCCACTGGCTACGGAAAACACCCTGAACCCGTACATCTCCGTTGAAGAGACCAGCCAGCGCCGGATTTCGAAGAAGTGGTGTTTCAGAAAACTGGGAGAAATGAATGTCCTGGGCTGTGCCATTTAACTGAAAAATCAACAGCGCTGGTAAGACAAAAATCAATCTTGATAAAAATGTTTTCATAGGGTAGATCTTTATAAATTAACAACGAAATATTGGGATGATTTATTATCGCATAAGGGCAATATTTCCTTTGAATGTAAGTACGCTGTTATTATCACATTGAACCTGCATGATGTATACGAAAACATCGGCAGGAAGTTGTTTGCCTTTATAAGTTCCGTTCCAGCCAGTGCTCACATCATTTGCATTGAAGTTGGATTTTTCAAATACGACTTCTCCCCAGCGACTGAATACTTTTATATTAAGTATTTTAAAAACGCCACTTCCTCTCGGATAAAAAATATCATTATTACCATCCCCATTCGGTGAAAAAGTATTAGGAACAAAAAT
>JBDTJV010000308.1:0-2516 GCA_039935675.1 Ginsengibacter sp.
CCATACTTTGTTACCTGGTTAAAAACGCCGACCGAATCTCCTTTTGGACCATATTTTTTCAATTGATTTCCCGGGGTGATCAGGTAAAGTTCGCCGATATTATCAACGGAGAAAGCAGAAACGGGGAAGGGAATTTGTTGAATAAAATGAAAAGTACCACTTTCCTGTGCGAAGGTTTCCTTGGTATACAAACCAGCAAAAAAAAAGAGGAAAATCCAAATTTTCATTCTCATGATTGATAATAATTCAAGCTTACGGTGCCATTATCAAAAACTGCGTAGCTATTATAGCGGATCCAATCACCAAGATTAATATACACGCTTTGTTCGTTCAATTTGTATTCAATCGGCAAATGGCGATGACCAAAAACGAAAAAATCAATGTGGTGCTTTTTCAATTCTTCTTTGGCAAAAGCGATCAGCCATTCTTTTTCTTCTCCCAAGAAATGCTTCTCTTCATCACCGGCTGAAGCGCGGCTCTTGCGGCTAAAATAATCCGCCAGCCCAATTCCTGTGGAAGGGTGAAGCATGCCAAAAAGCGATTGAGAGAATTTATTCCTGAATACTTTTTTCATCAGTTTATAACGATGATCTCCCGGGCCCAAGCCATCTCCGTGACCGATTAAAAACTTTTTTCCATTGAATTCAAATTCCTTTGGATCATGAAAAACTTCAATATTCAATTCTTTCTCAAAATAGCCATTCATCCACATATCATGATTTCCCACAAAAAAATAAACGGTAATTCCGTTATCAGTCAGCTCTGCTAATTTCCCCAAAATTCTTACATATCCTTTTGGTACAACCTTTTTATATTCAAACCAAAAGTCAAAGAGGTCTCCTAAAATAAATATGATAGCGGCATCTTCCTTTATTTCATTTAAAAACCGGATGATGCGTTTTTCCCTGGCCAGGCTAGTTTCATAGTCAGGTGAGCCAAGATGAAAATCTGATAAAAAATATATTTTTTTTCCGGGTGGTAATTGCATGCTTCTTTAAAAAATTTATCAATTAAGAATCAAATTGTTTAAAATTTGAAGTGACGTACTTTGAAATAAATTCTTATTGGCAAAATGAGAATCATTAATATTTCTTCATTTACTATCAGATCTTTTTCTCTTTGAAAAGAACGTCAATTGCTTTTACTTATTCTAGTCATGGCAAAGGTTTATCAATCAAAAACAAATAGACTTCTTTTGGTCCGTGAACCCCAACTACCAACGTTTTTTCAATGTCTGCAGTACGGCTTGGCCCTGCCGCAAAAGTAATAAACGAAGGAAGATTATTACCGTACTTCTTTTTCAAACCTTTAAGTGCGTCGCGGGTATCAAAAACCAATTGATCTACATAAGCAATACATATATGAATAGGAGCATAGGCACTGGTTGTGCGGCCACTTTTTTGTGCGCTGCTCATCACAATTGCGCCGGTGCGCGCCACCAAATAATGACAGGAGGTAATAGCTGCATCGCAATCCGCAAGAGAAGAAGAAATTATTGAGGGAAGATCCTTGGATAATTGTGCCAGATCATTTTCAACACAAAAAACTTTCTTCCATTTATTACCAGCAATCAATTTTCCTAATTGATTTTTTGCATCCGTTTCATTGACACAAAATGCAAAATTTCCTAAAAGCTTTGAGAATTCTTCTGCAAACATTATTTCCAGATCTTCCTGTTGAGGCTGGAAAACAGAAAGAGAGCCTTCGCTTTTCGGAAAAGGCAAAGGCACTGGATTACTCAGTGCCTCTCTTATTTTTTTTAAAATTTTTTCTTTTGAAGAATAAACTTTCATTTTACATTAATTGATCGAATTATCATTAATCTCTACGTGAATCGGAGAATCAATGACCGCCTCTTTAGGATTATCTACAAAATCCAAAGCTTTCTTTTCTTCGTAAGGCCTTTTTCCAACAAGGGCTTCTACATCACTCTTAAAAAGAACCTCTCTTTTCAACAATGCCTGCGCAATAATTTCAACCTCGTTCTTTCTTTCTGTCAATAAAGCTTTTGTTCTTTCAAAAGCCACTACAACCATTTTGCGAACTTCTTCATCTATCATTTTACCAGTTTCTTCGCTGAATGGTTTTTGAAAAGCATTTTCCTGTGATGGATCATAATAGCTCACATTTCCGATCTTATCATTCATGCCGTAAACGGTTACCATGGAATAAGCCATCTTAGTTACCTGTTGCAAATCATTGCTGGCGCCCGTAGATATCTTGCCAAAGAAAATCGTTTCTGCAGCCCTGCCGCCCAGCGTCATACACATCTGGTCGAGCAATTGCTCTGTGTTATATAGATATTGCTCTCTAGGAGTATACTGCGCATAACCCAATGCTGCAGTTCCGCGCGGTACAATAGTTACTTTTAATAAAGGATATGCATGCTCTAAAAACCAACCACAAACGGCATGACCCGCTTCGTGATAAGCAATGATCTCTTTTTCTTCGGGTAAAATAATCTTATTTTTCTTCTCAAGTCCCCCGATCACACGGTCAATCGCATCCTGGAAATC
>JBDTJV010000309.1:0-4817 GCA_039935675.1 Ginsengibacter sp.
GAGAATATCCTTACGGTGTTGTAACCACTGTTGAAGCAAAAATGGGATTCAGCGGAGGAATGGAGTATCCTACTATTACCAGCATTTCTCCAATGCCTGATGAAAAATCACTGGACATGACTATTGAACACGAAGTAGGTCACAATTGGCTGTATGGAATTCTGGCAACCAACGAAAGAGACTTTCCCTGGATGGACGAAGGCATGAACACTTTCTACGATAACAGGTATGAAAAATTAAAGTACCCGGAAAAAAAGGAAGTCGGACATACCGATCTCAGCGAGAAATTCCCGGAGGATTACTCAGATCTTATTTATAGAATGCAGATCAATGCTAAAAAGGATCAACCAATTGAAACAGTTTCAGAGGATTTTACATCAACAAATTATGGAGCGATTGCTTATTACAAAACAGGCTTATGGATGAAAAAACTGCAAGACTTTATGGGGAAAAATTTGTTGGATAGTTGCATGCATGAATATTACACCAAATGGAAATTCAAACATCCTTATCCCGGAGATTTTAAAAAAGTGATGGAAGAGGTTAGCGGTAAAAATGTTGATTCGATTTTCTCTTTATTATCAAAAAAAGGAGGCCTTGAACCGCAAAAGAAGAAAGAATTTAAAGCCAGTTTTTTATTCAATTTGAATAAAACAGATCAATATAATTATCTTTTTTTAACACCTGCTTTTGGCTATAATTTTTATGATAAGATCATGCTTGGAGCTTTGATTCATAATTATACTTTACCAGAACCAAAATTCCATTTTTTTGTTGCTCCACTATATTCAACAACGAGTAAAACACTGAATGGGATGGCCAGGGTGGGGTACGATATCATGAGCTATGGTGCTATCAGAAAAACAGAAATTTCGCTTAGTGGTGAGAAATTCTCAATGGATGAATATACTGATTCAACTGGTGCAAGGAATTACCTTGGATTTACAAAAATTGTCCCTTCAGTTAAATTGATCTTTAGAAATAAAAATTTCATGAGTTCTGTAAAAAAGTGGATTCAATGGAAAACCTATTTTATTAATGAAACTTCTTTGTTTTTTTCCACAGATACCGTTCGCCAGGAAGAAATAATCACCTATCCAAAAGTAAGCCGCTATCTTAATCAACTCACTTTTGCCATTCAAGATAACAGTGCACTATATCCTTATTCTGCTAATTTAATTACAGAACAGGGAAAGGATTTTATGCGTTTTGCTTTTGAAGGAAAATATTTTTTCAACTATGCAAATGGAGGTGGATTGAATGCAAGATTATTTGCAGGAAAATTCATTTACCTCGGCGATAAAACCATCTATAAAGAATTTGAAACAGATCGTTATCATTTGAACATGACCGGCGCTAATGGATATGAAGACTATACTTATAGCAACTATTTTGTTGGAAGAAATGAATTCGAAAAAGCGCCTTCCCAACAAATTATGATTCGGGATGGAGGATTTAAGGTTCGATCAGATCTTTTATCCAATAAAATCGGAAAGACCGATGATTGGTTAACTGCCGTAAATCTCAATACCGATTTTCCTAAAAATATAAATCCTCTTCAGCTTCTTCCTTTTACTGTTCCACTAAAAATATTTTTAGACATTGGAACTTATTCAGACGCCTGGCAAAAAGACGCTTCTACCGGGAAATTTATATACGATGCAGGCTTGCAAATTTCTTTATACAAAAACCTGGTAAACATTTATATTCCTATCGCGTACAGTAAAGTGTACGCCGATTATTTCAAATCAACAATTACGCAGAATCGATTTTTGAAAAATATTTCTTTCAGTATAGATATACAAAATTTCCGACTTAATAAATTTCTATTTTTACCAGACCTTTAGATTTAAAATTTAAACCAGATTTTCTTGAAAATTTCATACCTCGAAAACTCAAAAATTGACAGAGCAAAATGGGATCGCTGCATAGACAACGCAGACAATGGATTGATCTATCCCTATTCTTTTTACCTGGATGCGATGACCGATAATTGGGATGGATTAATTTTGAATGATTATGAAATGGTGATGCCTTTAACATGGAAAAAAAAATTCACAATTTATTATTTGTATCAGCCTTATCATACTGCTTCGCTAGGTGTTTTTGGAAATATTATTTCTAAAGAAATAGTTCACTTTTTTCTTAATAATATTCCTTCAAAATTCAAGTACTGGGATTTTTATATGAATCGCGATAATTTATTTTCCCTTCCTGATTTTCCAATGTATGTAAGAAGCAATTACATTCTCCCGCTAAATGAAAATTACGAAACCTTAGCAAGCAAATACGCATCAAGCCACGCCAGGAATATTAAGAGAGCGAGGCAAAGTGGTGATGTTGTAAAGAAGGACATTCCTATCTGGGAAGTGATCGAACTGGCTAAGGAACAATCAAAAAAATTTTCTTCTATAGAACAAAAACATTTTGACCACTTTGCCGGACTATATGATTATTTAAAAGAACAGAAACAATCAATAACTTATGGGGTTTACTCTTCCAAAAATATACTTTTAGCATCGTGTGCTTATTTTTTTTCACACCAAAGGGCATTTTATATTCTGGTTGGCAATCATCCAAATGCTAAATCATCCGGTGCTTCTCACCTCATAATCGATCAGTTCATAAAGGATCATGCAGGTGAAAATTTAATCCTAGATTTTGAGGGAAGTAATATCCCCAGCATTGCTTTCTTTTACAAAAGTTTTGGAGCACGCTTGGAAAAATATCCCGGAATAAAATTGAACAGACTTTCTAAAATTGGAAAATTATTCAAGCAATAAAATGCTGGCTAAATCTAAATCTGCGGGGGTTGTTATTTTAATATTGTTTTTCTCCCCTTCCACCAAATTTACTTTCATGCCAAATGATTCCACAACTGTTGCTTCGTCGGTAAATCTATCTTTGTAGTCAATTGAAAAAGAAGGTATTAAAATTTTGCTGTGAAAAGTTTGGGGAGTTTGCACCAGTTTCACTTTATTTCTATCCAAAATTTTGTTTCCATTATTTGTCAACAACCTTACGCTGTCATTGCATTCAGCAACTGGTATTGCTGTCCCTAATTCAAAAGCGGACTCATAGCATCTTTGAATTAAATTTTTAGACACCAGGCATCTGACACCATCATGTACGAAAATGATTGCTTCCTCATCTTTTATTAATGAAAGTCCATTCTGAACAGAATGAAATCTTGTTCGCCCGCCAGCCGTGATTTTAAATCTTGAGATATCAAAATAACCATCGATAATTTCCCGGCCTTTTCCAATATGTTCTTCAGGCAAAACTAGGATGATTTCGATATCGTCATAAGCCTCTATAAAAGATTTGATCGTATAATATAAAACAGGCTTATTTCTTAAAAGTAAGAATTGTTTTGGAGTATTATTATTCATCCTTTTGCCATTTCCTCCGGCAACAATTAATGCTATTTTCTTCATAATTAAGTCTTGAAAATTATTCTAACCTGAAAAATTAATCAGCGTAAATAGCAATTGATTTTTCTCCGTCACTATTTTTTAATCCACGATACATTCCTTCACTATTGAAAACCAAGGCTGCATTGCCTTTTGAATCCATTCCAATCATTCCTCCTTCTCCATTCATCGAAACCAATTTTTTCAAAACCACTTCTTCGCAAGCTTGCTGAAGGTTATAATTTTTATATTCCATTAAACAGCTTACATCATAAGCGGCAACGGCTTTAATAAAAATTTCCCCATGCCCCGTGCAGGAAATTGCGCATGTTTTATTGTTGGCATAAGTTCCGATTCCGATCATAGGACTATCTCCTATCCGGCCAAATTGCTTATTGGTCATTCCGCCGGTAGAAGTTGCAGCTGCTATATTCCCATCTTTGTCACAAGCAACTGCGCCAACTGTTCCAAACTTTTTTTCTTTCAGTAAACCAACTAATTTGTCACTTTTATGATCAAGTTTATAAAGATCACTATCTCTTATTTCCCGCCACTGGTCGTAGCGAAACTGCGAATAAAAATAGTCCTCGGGTTCCAGCTTTATTCCCTGTTTTATGGCAAAATCATTTGCTCCTTTTCCAGATAGAAAAACATGACCACTATGAAGCATTACTTCTTCTGCCAACTCTACCGGATTTCTTACATTCCGAACCCCAGCAATTGCACCTGCACTCAAACTACTTCCATCCATAATAGCAGCATCCATTTCATTCAATCCCTTTTTAGTAAAAACAGCTCCTCGGCCAGCATTGAATAAGGGATTATCTTCCAGCACAACTACGGCAGCTTTTACAGCATTAACGGCAGTACCTCCAATTTCAAGTACAGCATATCCGGCTTCAACAGCATCTGAAAGCCCATGCCGGTAAGCCTCTTCCATTTCCGGTGTTAGATCTCCTTTGAGAATGGTGCCCGCGCCTCCATGAATGGCGATTGAGATTTTTTGCATAAGGGAATAAATGATTGTTACAGATTGAAGCAAAATTAAACCTTAAAAAATGGCAAAACAATTATTCCGAAAAGTTATCTCGACCAAAAAAGATTATTCTTTGATTAACTTTTGACATTCCAGGAAAAGTTTTTCTTTTTGAATGGGTACAGTCCCCACTTCTTCACAAACAATGCCCCCGGCAATGTTGGCAATCTTAGCTGCAAGATCTATATTTTTTGTAGCAGCATAAATCAACGAAGCCACAGCAATCACTGTATCGCCTGCACCGCTTACATCGGCGATATTTCTACGATGTGATGGTAAAATTTTTTGATGCTCGTTTTCCTGGTAAAAAACTCCTTTTTCAGATAAAGTGATCAATGAGATGGAATGATCCAATTGTTTTTTTAATT
>JBDTJV010000310.1:0-22295 GCA_039935675.1 Ginsengibacter sp.
TAAAATATCGCAACCATTTTCTTCCAATAATAAAATATCATTGGATAAGGTTTTGGGATATTTTATAAAATCCTCCTTATTATTGAATTGAGTGGGATTTACAAAAATGCTGCAAACATTTATGTCAGTGGTTTCCCTGCTAGCTTTTAAAAGCGACAAATGTCCATCGTGCAATGCGCCCATTGTTGGTACAAAACCTATCGTTTTTCTAGAAAGTTGTTTACTTCCAAGGTAGGTTTTTAGATCGTCCGGATGTTTAAACAGATGCATAATTCTTTGTAATTGTGGCTAACATAGCGTTTGCCGTTGTAAAAATGAAAAAAAACTGGTAACTTTGCCGCCTGAAAAAAAACCATTACGCAATTAACCACTTGTAAATGTCGACAAAGAAAAGAATTTTATTCATAGCTAATGAAATGTCTCCTTATCTCGAGATGACAGAATTTGCTGAACTTGTTAATAGGCTTGCGGTAAAATCGAATGAATCAGGGATGGAAGTTCGTTGTATCATGCCGCGTTTTGGAATGATAAACGAGCGCAGACACAGGCTTCACGAAGTAGTTCGGCTTTCAGGTATTAATGTTTCAGTAGATGGCGATGATTACCCATTGGTGATCAAAGTTGCCTCTCTTCCCAATGCAAGGTTGCAGATTTATTTTTTAGACAATGAAGATCTTTTCAAAAGGAAAGCCTTATTTCACGATGAAAAAGAAAAATGGTTTGATGACAATGGTTTGAGAACTGTTTTATTTTGTAAAGGCGCATTGGAAACTGTAAAGAAATTCGGCTGGCCTCCGGATATCATTCATTGCAGCGGATGGATGACAGGGCTAATTCCAATGTATATCAAAACTGCCTATAAAAAAGAGCCTGTTTTCAGCAATTGTAAGGTGATCTATACAATAGGACAGAATACCTATAAAGAAAAAATGGGTGCCGGATTTGCTGAGATAGCCACTATTAATTCTAATATCAAACCAAAAGATATTGAATTGTACAATGAAGGTAGCAATATTGCCATGTTCAAAGGCGGTGCTCACTTTGCTGATGCTATCACATTTGGTGCTGAAAAAGCAGACAAAAAACTGGTAGAAGAATTCAGTAAAGTGCGCGGTAAAAAAGTGTTGAAATATGACGCAGAGTCAGATTTAACAGACTATTTACAATTGTATAACGATCTTGCCACCAAATAATTCTTGTAATTTTTATCCACTAAATTTTTCTTATAAGTGCCTAAAAACCAAAATAAATCTGCGGTTACAGGGATATTCCTGTTATTTTCTATCGTTTTCGGATGTACTAAAATTGATACCACAAGTATAGGAAACCACTTAATCCCCGCAGTAGATAATATTCATACTTTCGACACTACTTTCTCTATCATTGCTAATAATTTTGATGAATTAGAATGTGATTCTAATCATCGCGGAAATCTGCAGGCTTTGGGGTTGATTTCAAATGATCCTTTATTTGGAGGTACTAATGCAAAAATTTATGTAGAATTTAAACCTTCATCTTTTCCTTTTAATTTTCCGGTTGCGGATCCTGGAAGTTTTGAAATCGATTCTGCGGTCATTGTTCTGAATTATTCACATTCTTTTGGTGATACCAATACATTGCAGAAGGTGAATATTTATCAACTTTCCGACAGTTTTGATATCACCAAAAATTACAATACCTGCCAGGTTTTAGGCTATGATAATTCAACACTGTTAGGACAGAAAGAATATTACCCTAAGCTTTTAACTGACTCGGTTCATGCCTACCAGGAAGAAACATCCAGTCAATTAAGAATTCCATTGTCCAAAGCTTTTATTCAAAAATTGATTACAGATTCAGCACGAATTTTCCACTCGGACAATGATTTCGTTAATTATTTTAAAGGGTTCGCCATCGTACCCGATACCCTTGCAGGAGGACAGGCGCTTAATTATTTTGACATTACTACCTCAAGAATGTCAATTTATTTAAGGTATAAATCTGCGGAAACTTCTGATACAACGGTTATTAATTTTGCTTTCAATGGGTATTCTGGTTTGTCTAATGCTATTACCCGCAATCGCGAAAATGCAGAAATGCTGAAACATCTTTCGCATTCTCCACAAGGCGATAGCTTGTTATATATTCAAACTTCTCCTGGCAATTATGCATTGCTTACTATACCCGGATTATCAGGTTTGTCTAACCGCGTTATTAACCGTGCTGAAATAATTGTGGACCAGGAATATTCAGCAACTTCCTTGAATGATGTTTTTTCACCGCCGATAAATCTATATCTTGACACGAAAGATTCTTCCTTAAACAGTACGGCTTACATTCCAATCCCTTGCGATTTTAATTCATCTGAATTACAAAATAATTTCCAGAATTTGGGTGGACAATTAAAATATGTCACTAACAGCGTTGGCCAATCCATTGGAGAATATCATTTTAATATTTCCAGGTATGTTCAATCGATTGTTACGCAAGGAAGGAAAAATCTTACCTTAAGATTAAGTGCTCCCGATTATGTCACCAATACATCTACTTATGTGGATTATTGCAGGCAAGGTATAGGACCGTTCAGTACGCCCCGAAATAATACCGCTGATGGACGTGTGAAATTAAATGGTACCAATAATACTACAAACAGGATCAGGTTACATGTTATTTATTCCGTATTATAACTTTTAGATAAGTACAAAACGTTTAATTTAATAGAGACACTTTTTTTAATGGGAATGGAGAAATAAGTTTCCTGCTTTATTATAGTAAACCAACAAATATGCAGAATTGTTATTTTCAGTTTTCCAGGTAAATTCCATTTTGTTCTCTCGAACTGAAACCATAATTTTGCGGCTCAAAATAAAAAACAAAATGCCCTATTTATTTACTTCTGAATCTGTAAGCGAAGGACACCCTGATAAAGTCGCTGACCAGATAAGCGATGCGCTTATTGACAATTTTCTAGCTTTTGATCCTCAAAGCAAAGTTGCCTGTGAAACTTTAGTTACAACAGGCCAGGTGGTTCTCGCCGGTGAAGTAAAGTCGAAGGCATATCTTGATGTACAGGAAATAGCAAGAAGTGTAATAAGAAAAATTGGCTACACAAAAAGTGAGTATATGTTTGAAGCCAATTCCTGTGGTATTTTATCCGCTATTCATGAACAATCAGCAGATATAAACCAGGGAGTTGACAGGAAAAATAAAGAGGAGCAGGGTGCCGGTGACCAGGGAATGATGTTTGGGTATGCTACCAGCGAAACCGAAAATTACATGCCTTTGTCATTAGATATTGCTCACAGTATTTTAATAGAACTTGCGGCATTAAGAAGGGAAAATAAAGAGATAAAATATCTTCGGCCTGATGCTAAAAGCCAGGTAACTCTTGAGTACGATGATGATAATAAACCTGTAAGAATCGATGCAATTGTTGTTTCTACCCAGCATGATGATTTTGATAAGAATGATGATAAGATGCTGAAGAAGATTTCTGATGATGTCAAAAAAATTCTCATTCCGAGAATGAAGACAAAATATCCAAAATACGCGCATTTTTTTAACGATAAAATAAAGTACCATATCAACCCGACCGGAAAATTTGTAATTGGTGGCCCTCATGGAGATACAGGTTTGACAGGAAGAAAAATAATTGTAGATACATATGGTGGAAAAGGTGCTCATGGTGGTGGTGCATTCAGTGGAAAAGATCCAAGCAAAGTGGATAGGAGTGCCGCTTACGCGGTAAGGCATATTGCCAAAAACCTTGTAGCAGCAGGCGTTTGCGACGAAATATTAGTGCAGGTTTCTTACGCAATCGGAGTAGCTCAGCCAACAAGCATTAATGTAAATACTTACGGAACAAACAAAGTTGGTTTAACTGATGGCGAAATTGCTAAAAAAGTAGAATCTATTTTTGATATGCGACCTTATTTCATCGAACAACGGTTGAAACTTCGCAATCCTATTTACCAGGAAACTGCTTCTTACGGCCATATGGGCCGGAAGAATGAAGTGGTTACAAAGACTTTTAATTTGCCCAATGGTTCTCCTAAAACTGTTAAAGTAGAGTTGTTTACCTGGGAAAAACTGGACTATGTTCCTAAGGTAAAGAAGGCATTTGGGATAAAATAGAACTTAATAGAACTAATTACAAACCCTCAGAAATTGAGGGTTTTTTCTTTTCAATAAATAATGAATTAATTTTGAAACGTGAGACCACAGCATAAAACTTTTACCCAGCAACATCGTCCCAAAAAAAATCTTTTAATTGGTGGAATCCCTGCAATTATTGAAGCCATGAAAAATGGCCAGCAATTGGAAAGAATTTATTTGCAAGATACCATCACCTCTGACGAAGCTGGTGAATTAAAACGTGTTGCAGATGAATTTGAAGTGCCTGTTAATAAAGTGCCGTTTGAAAAGATCAGGAATTTTAATCTTGAGAATCCGAAAGGTTGTATTGCCATAAAATCAAAAATAAAATACCAAAATCTGCAAGATGTCATTTCATTTATTGTTGAAAACGGAGAAACGCCATTGCTGTTAATGCTTGATGGAATTACAGACATTAGAAATATTGGAGCTCTTGCAAGAACTGCGTATTGCTGCGGTGTTCATGCAATTGTAATTCCGGAAAAAGGGGTAGGAGCTTTAAACGAAGATGCCATGGCGACTTCCGCAGGAGCGCTTGAAAACATTTCGGTTTGCAGGGTGAAAACCTTACACCAGGCAATTGACGAAATGCATTTAAACGGAATTAAAGTTTTTGCAAGCGAGATGACTGCTGTAGAAAATGTTTTTGATATTGATTTGAAAGAACCTTGCGCCATTATTATGGGTAGTGAAGACAAAGGAATTCAATCTTCTCTATATAAATTATGCGATGGGAAGTTTAAAGTTCCCATGCAAAAGGATTTCGAATCTCTGAATGTATCGGTTGCCGCAGGAATGATTTTGTATGAAGCTTTGAGACAAAGAATTGTTCCCCACAATCTTTAAAAAGCAGGGCATTAAAATAGTAATTAATTTATGAATATGCCATCCGAAACCTTATCTTCAAGCCTTCCTACTTTGGAGAACAGTGAGCTGAAACTAATAGAATGTCCGCGTGATGCCATGCAAGGTTGGAAGACTTTTATTCCAACCGAAAAGAAAATTGAATACATCAACCAATTACTAAAAGTTGGCTTCGACACTATTGATTTTGGCAGTTTTGTTTCGCCAAAAGCGGTTCCACAAATGGCAGATACAAAAGAAGTAATTGAACAATTAAATATAAGCGATACTGAAACAAAATTGCTTGCCATCATTGCGAATTCGCGCGGAGCTAAGGAAGCAGCAGAATTTGAAAAAATTAATTTTCTTGGATTTCCCTTTTCAGTTTCTCCCACTTTTCAATTAAGAAACGCAAACAGTACGATTGATGAATCCCTGGAAAGGGTGAAAGAAATAAAAAATATCTGTGATAAAAGTGGGAAGGAATTAGTGGTTTACATTTCTATGGCATTCGGAAATCCTTATAGAGATTTTTACAACGAAGAAATTGTTTTGGAATGGATTGAGAAATTAGTGGGAGAGGGGATAAGGATTATTTCCCTGGCAGATACAGTTGGCCTTGCGAATGCGTTGCAGGTGTCGTCTATAGTAAACAAAGTTATTTCCCGGTTTCCTGTTTTAGAAACTGGTGTACATCTACATTCTCGTAATATTAACTGGAAACAAAAGATTGATGCCGCTTTGCAGAATGGATGTAAGCGCTTTGACGGTGCACTCAAAGGTTTTGGTGGCTGTCCATTTGCAGAGGATGAATTAGTAGGAAATATGAATACAGAATTGATGATTCCTTATTTTAAACAATTGGGTTTGCTAAAAAATATAAATGAATATGAATTAGAAAAGGCTAGTGAAATGGCTTCAGCCATTTTTATATAAGCCTTTTGCATTTGCTTTTCGCCTCCAGTTTACTGCAACAAGTTTATTGATGACAAAAATTAATATGTATATTCGATACATCAAAAATCAACCATTGCATGCACAACTGGCGAATCAAATTTTCCCTATTTATCAATTATTTTGTTTTCGCAATTCTATTGAATAGTTCAGGGATTGCCATTTTGCAGGTGCAGAATAATTTTGGCGTTTCCAAAAAAGCAGCCGCCTGGATAGATCCGTGCAAAGATCTGAGTATTGCAATAGTTTCGTTTTTAATCGCTTCCTATATTGCAAAGTTTGGCTATAAAAAAGCAATGTTATTTGCCTTGGGAATCATCTGTATTGTATGTTTCGTAATTCCATCTGCTCCTGGTTTTTTTGCAATAAAATTATTATTTGTTGCTGTGGGCTCTTGTTTTGCATTAATTAAAATGAGTGTTTATAGTACAATAGGCATCGTAACAAAAGATTCAAAAGAACATATCAGCATGATGAACTTTATTGAAAGTTTTTTTATGGTGGGTAATCTTTCATTGTATTTTATTTTTGGTGCTTTTGTGGATAATGCCAATCCTCAATCGACTTCATGGTTAAACGCGTATTATTTACTGGGCGCGTTATCTGTTCTTGCGTTTCTGTTGTTGTTATCCTCCCGGCTGGATGAATCTGCGGCTCATAGTGAATCCGGGAAACCTGATTCACCCAAATTTTCTGATATGTTTAAGTTGCTTCGTGAGCCTATCGTCATTGCTTTTATTTTCTCTGCTTTTTTTTATGTGCTAATAGAACAAAGTATTCAGAATTTTTTGCCAACATTCAATAATAAAGTTCTTTTATTGCCTGCCGCTCTCAGTATCCAGATGGGAAGTATTTTAGCTGGTTCTACTGCATTAGGGCGTTTTTTGGCAGGGGTATTGTTGAAAAAACTAAACTGGTTTTTTGTAATAATTTGTAGTTTATTATTAGCGGCTTTATTGGTTGTTATCGCTATGCCTCTTGCTAAAAATGCACCGACTGGCCATATCACCGGTTGGTTAACGGCACCTATTGCTGCTTATATTTTTCCATTAATTGGCTTGCTTCTAGCACCTGTTTATCCTGCTATCAATTCAGTGATTTTAAGTTCTTTGCCTAAACCAAAGCATGGAGTCATGTCTGGATTAATCATTATTTTTTCGGCAATCGGGGGAACTACGGGCTCTTTACTTACCGGCTATATCTTTGATAAGTACAATGGCCAAACAGCTTTTTATTTCAGCCTGGTGCCGATCGCTATTTTAATAGTTTGTCTTTTTGTTTTTAAAAAATTGCAAAAAAAACCAGTGGAACCGGTTATTAACCCGGATATTATTCATTAGCATCTAATTAATTCAATGGAAATAAAAAACATTTTTTCTTTAGGTGAATTATTTAAAAGAGTTCAGATGGAAAATATTTTTTCTGACAATAAGACTTTCGTGGATTGCACTCCTAATTCTCCACTTTCGTCTATACAACACCGTTATGAAGTAGAAAAAAATAAACCTGGATTTAACCTGGTGGATTTTGTGAATGAAAATTTTACGGAACCAAAAGCTATTTCAAGTGGTTTCAAAACTGTTGAAGGAACCTCTATCAATGAACACATCGGGAAACTTTGGGATGTGCTGACAAGGAATCCTGAGGAAAGTAATAATTCGTTGATTTCTTTACCGCATTCTTATATTGTTCCGGGTGGAAGATTCAGGGAGATATTTTATTGGGATAGTTTTTTTACGATGCTTGGTCTTAGGATATCAAAAAGAATGGACCTGGTTCAGAATATGATTGATAATTTTAGTTACCTTATTGATACATTTGGATACATTCCTAATGGTAACCGAACTTATTTTTTAGGCAGATCTCAACCGCCATTTTTTTCTTGTATGATCCAGTTGTTGAGTGAAGAAAAAGGTGATGAAATTTTGGTCAAATATTTACCTCTGCTTCTGAAAGAGTATGATTTTTGGATGAAAGATAAGGAGGCACTTTCTGATAAAAACGGGTTTGTTAATCATTTGGTTTTGTTGCCAGATGGAAGTATTCTCAATCATTATTGGGATGAGTCTGATACTCCTCGTCCCGAAGCTTATAAGAATGAACTTGAACTTGCGAAAGAAGTAAACGATCATAAAGAATTATTTAGAAATCTTCGGGCTGCTGCAGAATCAGGCTGGGATTTTTCATCCCGATGGTATAAAGATTCCGCTGGATTCTCAAGTACTCATGCTGCTGAAATTGTTCCGGTGGATCTCAACTGCCTTTTGTTACATCTGGAACAAACCATCAGCCATGCTCTCCATTTGAGTGGAGAAAAGAATGAATCAGGAAAATTTAGAGAGCTTGCTAACAAACGGAAGCAAGCGATCAATAATTATTGCTGGAATACTAAAGATGGTTTTTATTTTGATTTCGATGCGGCAGAAAATCTTCAAAAAAAATCTTTGACCTTAGCCGCCACTTTTCCTTTGTATTTTGGCATTGCTTCAAAAGAACAGGCTGAAAAAGTTGCTAATATTATTAAGGATAAATTTCTTTCGCACGGGGGCTTACTTACAACGCTTGAAAATACTGGACAACAATGGGACGCACCAAACGGCTGGGCTCCTTTACAATGGATAGCTATAAAAGGCCTTGCGAAATGCGGCCATAAAGATCTTGCAAGAGAGATTGCCAAACGCTGGCTTCAGCTCAATGAAAATGTTTATAAAAACACAGGCAAACTGATGGAGAAATACAATGTTCAAGATACCAAACTTAAGGCCGGAGGTGGAGAATATAAAACGCAGGATGGTTTTGGATGGACCAATGGCGTTTACCTTGCTTTGGAAGATTGGTTGAAAAAAGAGTAGACCAGATTTTCTGGCAAAATAGGAATAATGCCTATTTGTTCATTTACTGTTCTTGAATTCTTTAATGAATTCTATCCCCACGAACTTCCATTTTTTGCATGACACTTGTTTCATATTTAATCCATTCTTTCCATCTTTTTCTTACTTTTTCTTTATCTAAATAAAAATCTGCCAGGTTGATAAACAGTGTATAATGACCGGCTTCACTTTCCATGAATTTCCGGTAAAAGTTTTTTAAATAAATATCTTCCAATCCTTCGCTCAATCTTTTAAATCGCTCGCAACTCCGGGCTTCTATCAAAGCCATTGTCAACAAATGATCTAAAAATCTTTCTTCAGGACTCCCTCCTTTTTTCTGAAATTCAAGAAGCTGGTTTACATACAGATCTTTACGTTGTGGTCCTAAAGGAAGTTTTCGTTTATGCATCTCAGTTAGTACGTGTCTGAAATGGCCCCATTCTTCAGAAACGATCGGAGCAAGTTCGCTGACCATTTTCTCTCTGTCACTGTATCTTGTAATGAGCGAAATGCAGGTAGTAGCGGCTTTTTGTTCACACCAGGCGTGATCGGTTAAAATTTCGCCAAGTGAAATAGAGGCAAGATCTACCCAACGGGGATCACTCACCAGTTTTAACCCTAAAATATTTTTTGTATCAGTTGAAAAATTTTCCATTCATCAAAAATACTTTAAATGAATAATTCTATTTCTACTTCCGTTAATTTTACTTTCATGAATAATTTTTTGGATAAAAAATTGGAAGAAAGAGCCGCGGCTAATGCTATGCGGGAATTAAGGATAATGGAGAATAAAATAGATTTTTGCAGCAATGACTATTTGGGAATTGTAAAAAATAAATGGCTTGAGGAATTGACTTCCCCTGCTATAGCGCATGGAAGCACGGGTTCAAGGCTTCTTTCAGGAAATTATCAGCTGGCAGAAGATACAGAAAAGATGATCAGCTATTTTCACGATGCGGAAGCCGGCTTAATGTTCAATTCAGGTTATGATGCCAACACAGGAATTCTAAGTTGTGTGCCACAAAAAAATGACACTATCATTTATGACCAGCTTTGTCATGCTTCTTTGAGAGATGGCGCACGTCTATCACTTGCAACGACCTATTCATTTTTGCATAACGACATGCCGGATCTCGAGAAAAAATTATTAGTTGCAAAAGATGGCTCACAGAAATTTGTAGTTACAGAAAGTGTTTTTTCTATGGATGGGGACTTGGCGCCTCTCTCAGATATTGCTGCTTTATGTGAAAAATATAGCGTGGCATTAATTGTAGATGAAGCACACGCAACAGGCGTGATTGGAGAAAAAGGGGAAGGACAAGTGCAAAAATTAAATTTACAAAATAAATGTTTTGCGCGCATTCACACTTTTGGAAAAGCTTGCGGAGCCCATGGGGCAATTATACTCGGATCTGAAAAACTAAAAAAATATCTTATTAATTTTTCAAGACCATTTATTTATAGCACTTCTTTGCCACCTTCTGCTGTTGCAGCAATTGCAGCTTCCTACAAAATATTCCCAACGATGGGAAAGGAAAGAAGTGAGTTAGAGAAATTGATTGAGATATTTCAAGGTTTGGATTTAAAGTATCAAAAATTACCTTCGGAAACTCCCATCCAGGTTGTCATTATTCCTGGAAATGAAGAAGTGAAAAAAGTAGCAGACGATTTGCAACAAAACAACTTTGATATCCGGCCCATTCTTTACCCCACAGTTCCCAAAGGTGGCGAGAGGCTTCGGATTGTTTTGCATTCTTTTAATACAAAGGATGAAATAGAAAAAATGGCTGCAATCTTTTGTTGAAAATAAGAAAACGGTCTAATTGTTTGTTTACTATTGAAGCGAATGAAAAAAATCAATCCAGGTGATTCATTTTTTTGAACGTTCCATCGAGAATGTCTTTACCAGCCTCACTCACACTTTCACTAAATCCAAAGGTTAATTTGCTTCTCTGTTGTTTTAATTGTTCAAAAATGGATTCGATGAACTCACTTACCGGAGGTGCATAATCATGTATTCCTTTGCCACCTAGGTCTGTATTCAAAGCCGGAGGAATGATTTCGATCACTTCAATATTTTTAACGGAAAGTAGCGCCTGCAATGATAGAGTGAGGGAATGAAAAAATGCTTTTGTCGCAGAATAAACGGGCGTTTTAATTAAAGGAACAAACGACAAGCCTGATGTTACATTGAGAATGGTTTTTAATGATTCCAATTGCAAAAAAAGAGAAGTTAAATGCAAGGGCGCTTCAATATTTATTGTTATTTCTTCTTTTGCTTTTTGATAAAAATCCGCATCAGTCACCGCCATCCATTTCTGAATTCCAGCATTGTTGACCAGCACATTTAAATCTGGGTGATTTACAGAAACCCACTGATATAAATTCTCTCTTTCACTTTCTATTGTCAAATCACATTGCCGTGTAATTATACCAGCCAATTTTTCTTGTGCTTCCTGCAAAACAGATTGGCGCCTGCCACAAATAATTACTAAATTATTTTCTTTTATAAATCTTTCTGCCAAAGCAAAACCAATACCACTGCCACCTCCGGTGATCAATATTTTATTTCCACTTAAATTCATACTATTTAAAGATTAAATTTGAGCAACAAAATTGCATTAAAAAAATTTAATGGAATTAAACCTGATTGAAAGATTAGATCAATTTGGAAAAGTATTTGTTTGATTTTTTTTAATGATTCCGATTCTTTATGAAAATCAAAGTAAGTTATAGTCGCAATTGGATCAGATCTCTGGACATTTTGAAGAGGTTAAATGTTTTAATAATAATATACACTTTCACCTGGTAAAGGTTACCTAAATATCTTTGCTATATTTCAAAAAATACCCTCGATGATTGACAGTAAAAAACAAATTCACTGGTTTCTTATTTCATAAATCATAACAGTAATGGACAAACGAAATATTTGGTTTACTATTTACAAATTGGAATCGTATAAAGAATTGCTAAATAATCAATTCCTGTGGCATTTAATGAAATGATATATTTGTTCAACATTTTCTGTCAAAAACAACATCTATAAATTAATGAAAATTGCAAAAATTATAATTCGGATAGGGTTCATTACGCTTGTTCTCTTTTTATGTTCATTCCGCTTTTTAAAACATTCAACAGCCATAGATAAAAGCGAACAAAATCCCAGGATTGTAAACATCATTAATTTTATTCGCTTACTAGAACCTCGCGATCCAAAAATTACCGAAGACGTTTTATATCAGACAGTCGTAAAGCAGGTTGAACTTATGAGAAAATACCACCTGCGCGGAACATTCCTTCTTCAATATGATGCTTTGATGGATTCACGTTATCAACAATTATTAAAGTCGCTACCACGTGATTCTTTTGAGATCGGTGGATGGTGGGAAATTCCTCAGCCACTTGTTGAAAAAGCAGGATTGAAATGGCGTGGCAGATATCCATGGGATTGGCGCGCCAATATTGGTTTTTCTACGGGATATTCTCTACCGGAAAGAAAAAAATTAATAGATGTTTACATGAATGATTTTAAAAAAATATATGGTTATTACCCTAAATCATTCGGTTCGTGGTTTATCGATTCTTACAGCCTTGATTACATGTACAACAAATACCATATAGTAGCTTCCTGTAATTGTAAAGATCAATATGGTACCGACGGTTACACACTTTGGGGTGGCTATTGGAACCAGGCTTATTACCCAAGTAAAATAAATTCATACATGCCCGCGCAGCACGAAAATAATCAAATACCAGTGCCAATTTTCCGAATGTTGGGTAGCGATCCAATCCGGCAATATGATAATGGACTTGGTGGTTCCATTCAGGGAGTAACTACACTTGAACCGGTTTACAACCATGCAGGAGGCGACTCTACGTGGGTAAACTGGTTCTTCCAGGAATTTGTATCCGCACCATCCATGGCATTTGCTTATACCCAGGCAGGCCAGGAAAATTCTTTTACCTGGAATGCAATGAAAAAGGGATTGGAAATGCAATTTCCCTTAATTGAAAAGTTGCGCGATGAAAAAAAGATAAAGGTTGAAACGCTAGCTGAATCAGGTCAGTGGTTTAAGACTCATTTTAAGGTGACGCCTGCAACCTCGGTTGTTGTCAATCATGATTTGCCTGGAAGCAATGATAAAACCGTTTGGTTTGACAGCCGCTTTTACCGCGCCAATTTATTATGGGTAAATGGTACTTTGAAATTTCGCGATATTCATTTATTTAATGAAAAGCTTGCTTCAAAATATCATACGCAAGTGGCTATCTCCAATCAATGTTCTTTTTTTACGCTCCCTTTTGTTGACGGATATATCTGGAGCAAACCCGATGAAAGAGCGGCATTGAATTTCAAGGCAATTATTGACGGAAAAGAAGAGACGATAAAAGGGGGAGACCCTGTCATATCAGACGCCGAGCAAGGTAAACTCATTATTGTTTGGCCGCTTACATCATTTAAAGGCTCTTTAAAAATTGTATTAACTGAAAACCAAATGGAGATATCAATTGCCGGTAATGATTCTGTCAAATGGTTCCTCGATCTGGATACAGCAAACGGTGTCAAACTGCCATTTACATCTGTGAATTCAAATAAAGTAAATGCGGTATTTGAAGGATTAAATTATTATGTAACAGCAAAGCAAGGTTCTTTTTCCAAGCCTGCGAATGGAGTAGTTTTCAGGATTTCTCCGAAAGGAAATAACTTAATTTTAAATTTTTCTGAAGACGAATAAGCAGTTAAAAATATTTGTAACGATTTTAGTTGAAATCAAACAAATGAAAAAATCAATTTTTACTTTTTTGAATTCAGCCTTATTTGTTGCTTTACTCCCTGTTTGTGTTTCTGCACAAAAGCCAGTGAACACAAAGGATTCATTATTAATTTCAGATCAGTTTGCTTCAGGAGACTTTCCTCTTGTATATAAAAATAAAGCTTCCACGATTTATTACGATAACAAAGATGCCCTTGTAGTTGCAAAAGTGGCAAGTGCTTTTCAGAACGATGTGAAACTGGTAACCGGCATTGTTCCTGGAGTAAAAACTGGTCAAAGAAATCTAAGCACTTATCCCGTGATCATAGGCACTTTAGGCCAATCTGCTTTGATCGATCAATTGCAAAAAGCAAATAAAATCGATGTATCAAAAGTAGAAGGCAAATGGGAAACTTTTGGTATTGCGGTTGTCGATCATCCTTTTCCAAAAGTAAAACAGGCTTTAGTGATTTATGGGAGCGACAGAAGAGGCACGGCTTACGGGGCCTTTGAAGTTTCCAAATTGATTGGTGTTTCACCATTTGGGTGGTGGGCAGATGTAGTGCCAACTCATAAAAATAATTTATTCATTTCTCCCGGCGTGACAATAACTGGTCCGCCAACTGTAAAATACCGAGGTATATTTATCAATGATGAAGACTGGGGCATGCATCCATGGGCTTCAAAAACGTATGATCCTCAATTAGGAGATATAGGACCGAAAACCTATGCAAAAATTTATGAATTATTATTGAGGCTAAGGGCCAATTGCATCTGGCCAGCCATGCATCCTGTTAGCGGTGCTTTTAATAAATATCCTGCTAACAAATTAGTGGCCGATAGTTTTGCGATCGTTACCGGGTCATCCCATCCTGAACCTTTGTTATTTAACAATGCCAGCGAATGGAATGTAAAAACAATGGGTCCATGGAACTATGATACCAATAAAAAAGGAATTTTGAAAGTTCTAAGTGAAAGAGTAAAAGGAAATGCTCCTTTTGAAAGTGTTTATACGATTGCGTTACGAGGCATTCATGATGCAGGGATGGTTAGCAATTTACCTGTTTCGGGAAAGGTAAAATTATTGGATAGCGCTTTGCAGGATGAACGTGATATTTTGGCAAAAAATATTTCAAAACCGCTTGAAGATATTCCGCAGATATTTATTCCTTACAAAGAAGTAATGGACCTCTATGAAAGTGGTTTAAAAGTGCCGGATGATGTTACTCTCGTATGGCCCGATGATAATTTTGGATATGTGAAAAGATTGAGTAATCCCGAGGAACAGAAGCGCAGCGGGCATTCCGGTGTTTATTATCATGTATCTTATTTGGGTGAACCTCATGATAATTTATGGTTTAGTTCTACACCACCTGCCTTAATGTATGAGGAATTAAGTAAAGTTTATGAAACAGGTGGTGATCGGTTTTGGATTTTGAACGTAGGCGATTTGAAAGGTTCTGAATATTCTATGAAATTATTTTTGGACATGGCCTGGGACATTCATCGGTTTTCTTTTGAAAATATAAATAAAGACGAACCGAATTGGCTCGCTTCAATTTTTGGTGAAAAATACCAGGATGATTTTACAAAAATTTGCGACCAGTATTATCATCTGGCATTTTCGCATAAACCTGAATACATGGGAGGTGGATTAGAATGGAACAACAATAATAATAATGAGAAAATTGTTGACACCAAATATTCCTTTGTCAATTATAATGAAGCACAAAGTCGGATTGATGATTACGACGCACTGGCAGAAGTTTCTGCAGAGATTTATAACAGCATTGATCCGAAATTGAAACCCGCCTATTTTGAATTGTTGCACTACCCCGTGAAAGGATCTGATCTTTTGAACAAGCAAATGCTGTTGGCAAAAGAAAACCGGATAGATGCAGTAAGAAAATATTCTGTTACCAATTTACTCCAACAACAAGTACAATCCCTTCACGATAGTTTAGCCGAACTGACTGATCAATACAATTCATTATTAAATGGCAAATGGAATCATATGATGTCATTAAAATCTGGAATTACTTCCAGGTTTTATGAAATGCCACCTACAGAAAAAGTTTTGCCTGCACCAAATTCTCAGATGGCGTTATCAACAGAAGGAGAAGATTTTGTTGAGTCACTTACTGATATCCATACGCTGCCCGGCTTTAATTCAGTAACAAAAAAGACTTACTTTATTGATGTTTATAATAAAGGAAATGAAAACCTGGATTGGGAAGCAAAGCCTCAAGAGGATTGGATATCTCTCTCTAAAACTTCCGGGAATACACAATATAAAGACCGTATTTGGGTATCGGTTAATTGGAGTAAAATTCCTAAGGGCGAAAGCGCTACCGGTGAAATTATTTTTATTGCAAGTGATAAAAAAGAAAGTGTAATTGTAAATTCTTTTAATCCAACCGTAAATACAGATTCTCTTAAAAACTACTTTGTAGAAGATAATGGAGTGGTGTCTATAGATGCAGCTGATTATAGCGATAAGACAGAAGATAGTGATATTAAAATTGAATCAATTAAAGGAATTGGTATTGATGATGCTTCCTTGAAATTAGGGGATGTAACCAATAAAACCCAGGATTATCATAATGTGAGCAGGCCTCATGTTACTTATAATTTTTACACATTTCAAAGAGGTAATGTGGATGTTTACACTTATGCATTACCGGTATTTTCTTTAGATGATAAACATGAAACAAGGTACGGTGTCGGAATAGATAATGGCATCACAACGAATGCCATCGCCGGTTCCAAAGAATACATGCAATCGTGGAAAGACAATGTATTGAGAAATTTTTCTGTGTATAAAAGTTCTCTTTATATCGATAAACCAGGGAAACACACTTTGGAGATTTACTGTACTGATCCGGGGATGGTTGTAGAAAAGATTATCATTGATTTAGGAGGATTAAAGCAATCTTTTTTAGGCCCTACTTCAGAAAAAATCAAATAACTTTCAATAAGAAGGAGATTGTTTGAAGAAAAGAGCGATATTTCAATTATAGAATAATCAACCATAAAAATTATCAAAACCAATTAAAAGAAACAACTATGAGAAAATTAAAAATCGGTTTATTTGTTTGTTTACTATTTGCTGCGCAATATATTTCTGCCCAAAACCTTACAGCCAGGATTAAAATTGATGTAGAGAGAAAAATTGGGACAATAGATTCCTTGATTTATGGAAATTTTACAGAACATCTTGGCAGGTGTATTTATGGAGGTATCTACGATCCTTCTTCAAAAGAGGCTGATAAAAACGGATTCAGAAAAGATGTGATCGCTGCTACAAAAGAGTTGAATGTAACCCAGGATCGTTGGCCAGGTGGTAATTTTGCGAGTGGTTATCATTGGATGGATGGAATAGGTCCGGTAGACAAAAGGCCTAAGAGGAAAGACCTTGCCTGGGGTGCGATTGAAACGAACCGTATTGGCACGGATGAATTTATGGTGTGGGCCAAAGAAGCAAATGTGCAACCTTATTTTTGCGTGAATCTTGGGACCGGTACCATAGAGGAAGCGCGCGACTGGGTAGAATATTGTAATGCCAAAACCGGCATTTATTATAGCGATCTGCGTGCAACTAACGGTCATGCACAACCGTATAATATAAAATATTGGGGACTTGGAAATGAGATGGACGGCCCGTGGCAAATGGGACACCTGAATGCGGAAGACTATACCAAAAAAGCTTTGGAAGCTGCCAAACTGATGAAATGGAGTGATGATAAAATAAAATTGGTAGCCAGCGGAAGCAGTAATTATGGTGCTGACTGGCAACATTGGAACCGCACAGTTATCGATGGTCTATTTGATTACGTTGATTATATTTCTCTTCATCATTATGCTGGTAACCGGGATCATGATCATTATAAATTTATGGCTTCCACAGAAATGGTGAATAATGTAATTGATATTACCAGGGGGATTATTAAATCAGAACAGCAGAAAAGAAAATCTCAAAAGCCGATCTATATTGCTTTTGATGAATACAATGTGTGGTATAGAACAGGAGGGGAGCAGGGCCTGGAAGAACATTATAATCTCCAGGATGCGTTGGTAGTAGCCTCATATCTGAATACTTTTGTAAGAAACGCGGATATTGTAAAAATGGCCAACATGGCTCAATTGGTAAATGTGATAGCTCCCATGATGGTAACGAATGACAAACTTTGGAAACAAACGATTTATTATCCATTGCAGTTATTTGCCAATAATTGTTTTGGAGAATCGATTGATACCTATCTGCAATGTGATACATATGACGCCGGTGATTATAAGAAGGTTCCATACCTGGATGTGTCATCAGCTTATAACGATAAAACTGGTGAGTTGGTAATTAATGTCGTAAACCGGCATCTTGAAAAAGCTATCCAAACTGATATCACAAATCAATTTGGTAAATTGGAAGGGAAAGCCACTGTTTACCAGGTAAATTCAGCTAATATAACTGATGAAAATTCTGTAAATGAGCAAAAAGTAAAAACAGAAACCAACCAAATTCCAGTGAAAGAAAATGGATTTACCTATTCCTTTCCTGCACATTCTTTTACGATGATTAAAGTAAAACTGGATAAATAACAAAAAGTATTTCAGAAAAAATAAGGAAATTATTTTGAGCTACTACTAGCATCCGGCTTTGTCAAGAATATTCGTTCTTAAAATATTTTTAAAATAAAATAGGAATACAGATTAATTGTTTGTTTACTGGGAAACAGTTGAGATGGATTTTAAATAAGTGAGAAAAATTTCTGTCCTACTTTTTCTTTTTTGATGGAGAATTTGTAGAATTCGAATTGTTTTGAGAATCATTTTCATCCTGGCTATCCGGCATTCTCTGACTCAATTTAGATTCATTAATATTGCCTTTTGCATCCAGGATAGGATTAGGAACCGGTTCATGACCTTCAGGAGTAATTTGGTTAAAAACTTTTTCGATATAAACCCATTTACCATCTTTCCACCTTAAGCCTTCATAGTCGCCATCGGGAATATATGTATATTTCTTTTGAACCTCACCGGTCTCAGAGACCAGGTGTTCAAAAATAATCATATTCATATCCTTATCTAAAGAAAGCTTAGGCCCCGCATTCTTTTTATATTCCATAATATATCTTGCCATGGAGCCAGGATGCGTGCTGCTGTTAGGGAAATTAAAATAAGAACCACCAAAAACTGGTTGACCATCCTTAAAAGTGAGCACCTCAATAATTTTTCTATCGCTGTTTATATTATTGTCGTCAAAACCAAGTAACGTATAGTAGTTTTTTCCAAAAGCTTTTTCTTCTATGATCTTATAGTACAATGCACCAATCCATGCACGATTGCTGGTTATTGTATCCTGCAAATTTTTAATTACATCTGATTTATCGATCAAAGGGAAAAGTTTTAAAGAGCCATCGGCGGTTCTCATTTGAATAGCACCATGTTGACGTATCACGTCTTCATTGATCTTTAATTGCCAGGTAAATATTTTAAATGTGCTGTCCTTTGGGATCACTTTGGCAATCGTTACCAGCGAATCAAAAGGATAATAAAATGAATTTTTCACCTGTAATGCTCTTACAAATGCTCGTGTAAATTCACTATCAGCGAGAAAACGATCGACGGCACTTCTTCCGTACAAGATCTGGTTGGCAAATACTTTTAAACTATCTTCTTTTTTTTCGATTATCCTTTTGTCGGACTTTGTGATATGCTGGGCGAAATCAGGTTTTCCGCACAAAGCAATCATCACAATAAGAAAAAGTTTTTTGTACATCAAAATAGTTTGGACAAAGAAAAACTGAAATGATTTAATATGTTGTTAACCAAAATATTTTTAACTAACCTATAAATCTCTCGCAACAGAAAGCAAATCGCTATATATAAGATCAATATCCTCATGATCGTTTGGGATTTCTTTGGCTGTAGTAGTTAGAAATATATTTACTGCCACACCAAGATTTCGCCCAAACTTCATATCGCTCAATGTATTTCCAATCATGACACTTTTGGATAAATCTATCGACGGAAAATCCTTTATTGCCTGCAAACCCATGCCTGGATTAGGTTTTCTGTTTTCACTTTCCATATCTGTACAAAAATAGATGCGATCGATCCGACCATCTGCTTCAGCAATTTCCTGTAACATATTTTTGTGAATGAACTCCAGGTTTTCCAGTTTGGTTAAGCCTCTTGCCACGCCGCGCTGGTTGGTAATCATAATTATGATTCCAAATTTATTATTAAAAACCTGGAAGGCTTCTTTTGCCCCCTTATAAAATTTAAATTCATCCCAGGTATGAATATAATCCAGATATTTTTCTTCATTTACTACACCGTCCCGGTCAATAAACAGCGTCCATCTTGAATCAATATCTTTAATATTTTTCATTTTGGGAAATGACTTAAGGCCAACGATTAATTAAATTATATCCAATCACCTCTTTATGTTCAAATTATCTTGAATTCCTTTTCCGCTTTTTCATAATCTTCAGGTATGCCGATATCGATAAAATATTTATCCTGGACAAGCCCGTATAATTTTGAATTTCCTTCATTGGCGGGTCTTATTTTTTTTTCAAGATAATCTTTTTCAAAAGAAAACTTTTGAGATAGCTTTTGATTTAAGAATGCACCCACATTAAGCGCATACACACCTCCATTGATAAGACCACTTTTATAATATTGTTTTTCTTTAAAACTTTTTATAGAATCATCTTCATTCAATTCTATAACCCCATACCTATCGAAATCCTGCATGGGTTTTAAACATAGTGTACATTCAGCCTTCGAATATTCATGAAATCTGCTTAATGGAGCTATGTCAATTTTATATAGTGTATCACCATTGCAAATGAGTACATTTTCATCCGAAGCTTTATTGCAGGCTAATTGAATAGCTCCTCCTGTACCCAATGGCTCATTTTCTAATGAAACATGGTATTTCAAATGAGCATAATTTTTATGAAAATATTCTTCGATTATTTCATGTTTATACCCAACGCTAAAAATAAAATGATTAATACCTTGATGTATCAAATATTCTGTAAGATAATGCAGGAAAGGTTTTCCAGCTATAGGAGCCATACATTTTGGTACATCGGAAACTACAGATCGTAACCTTGTTCCCAGGCCTCCGGCAAGAATAATAACTTCTTTAATCATGAGTCTCTGCAAAATATATTTCTTCTACGAACTGGCAAATAATATGGCCAAGCAAAATATGGCTTTCCTGGATACGTGGTGTATCATCCGATGGTACATTTAGAAGAAAATCAGCATTAGTTTTCAGTTTCCCCCCTGTTGAACCGGTAAATGCAATCGTGATCATTTTCTTTTCTTTGGCCATTTCAAAAGCATTTACAATATTTTTACTGTTACCGGAAGTGCTCAATCCGACCAGCACATCTCCTTCATTTCCGATTCCTTTTATTAGTCTTGAATAAATAACATCATAGCTGTAATCATTTCCCACAGCTGTTATGTATGAGGTGTTACAATGCAAAGCTTCTGCAGGAAGTGCATCTCTGTCCGTATAAAATCTTCCGGAAAACTCGGCTGCCAAATGTTGCGCATCTGAGGCGCTACCTCCATTTCCACAAAACAGTACTTTATTACCTTTTTCAAAAGCGCTCACGATCACATTTATGCAATCATTTACTGTTTGCATTAATTTGTCATCGTGTAGGATTTTTGTTTTTACATCTATTGATGCCTGGATGATATTTTTTATTTTTTCCATTTTTATTTTTCTAATTATTAAAATATATAATTAATTTTTAAAGACGCGATGCACCGCGTCTCTACACGCACCATGTGGTTAACCCGTATTTGGTAAATGTATAATTTTTCACCTCGCCACCGAATTTTTTTAATTCCTCAACAACTGCATGATGAGAATTTCCAGGGCAATAAAAGATCATAAATCCTCCGCCTCCGGCACCGCTTATTTTTCCTCCCGTAGCCCCTGATTTTTTTGCTGCTTCATAAATTTCTTCAATCCTACTGTTGCTGATATTGTGAGCCATACGTCGCTTTTGTTGAAATCCGAAATCTAATATGGCACCGAATTCATTCAATCTTCCTTTTAGTAAAGCTTCCTTCATCATGCGGGCCTGCTCCTTTAGCTGGTGCATGGCTTCAATACTTTTTTCATTTTTATTATTAACATTTTTCACTTGCTCATCAATGATCAATGCACTTTCCCTGTTGGTGGCTGTGAAATAAAGAACGAGATTATTTTCCAATTCATGAAGGTATTGCGATTTGATTCGAAGAGGGTTTACAATCACTTTATCATCTTCATAAAACTCCATGAAGTTTACACCGCCGAACATGGCTGCATATTGGTCCTGTTTTCCTCCTGTGAGTTTTAGATCGTTTCTTTCTATTTGGTAGGCGTAATGGGCAATATCATAATCGCCCAATGGCAATTTGAACCATTCCACGAAAGCACCGATGATTGCAACCACCAGCGTTGAGGAAGTTCCCAATCCTGACCCTGCAGGCGCATCTACAAACGTTGATAACCTAAATCCTGTAAGGGGTAATTTGTAATCTTTTTGGATCCGGTTATAAACCCCTTTTAAGAGATCCAATGTTCCGTTTATAGGCAATTCCTTTACCAGGTCAAAATGTTGTTCTTCCTTTCGGTCCAGAGCCTGGACTATAATTTTATTTTCTTCCAGGGGTTCAATATTTGCATAAGCAAAAAGTGAAACGGTCGCGTTTAAGATAGCGC
>JBDTJV010000311.1:0-4303 GCA_039935675.1 Ginsengibacter sp.
CCTTTAAAGCTGAGGACGGCGGTACCCGAACAATAGAAGCAGCAGAAGATTTTTTAAGCAGGTGTAAAAATGCAACTTATTCTGTAAAAGATATAATTATAAAACCAGGAAAACGCACATCCGCTGCACCTTTTACCACTTCTACCCTACAGCAGGAAGCCAGCAGAAAATTAGGATATGGCGTAAGTAAGACCATGATCATCGCTCAGAAACTATATGAAAGTGGAAAGATCACTTATATGCGTACAGATAGTGTCAATCTATCTTCAACTGCAAAGGACCAGATCAAGGAAGAGATCACCAGGAATTACGGGGAGAAATATCTGCAGCTGAGAAATTATAAGAATAAAAATGAAAGTGCGCAGGAAGCCCATGAGGCCATCCGCCCAACAGACATGAGCACCAGCAGGATTCATGATCCGGAAATGGCAAGACTCTATGAACTGATCTGGAAACGTACAATTGCCAGCCAGATGAGCGATGCCATCCTGGAAAAAACTACTGCTAAAATCAAGATAAGTACCGTAAATGATGAATTATCAGCGAGTGGAGAAGTACTGAAGTTTGACGGATTTTTAAAAATATATAACGAGGGAAATGACGATGATGATGACAATACCAATTTCGGAGAAAGTCGTCTTCCGGCCCTGGCTGTAAACCAACAGCTGGATTTTGAGGAAATGACAGCCACCGAAAAATTCACCCGGCATGCGGCCCGATACACAGAGGCTTCTTTAGTAAAAAAACTGGAAGAATTAGGAATCGGACGCCCCAGCACCTATGCTCCTACGATCAGCACAATCATCAAAAGAAGCTATGTAGAAAAAAGAGATAAGGAAGGAATAAAAAGAGATATAAGAATTGTAAAGCTTTCTAAAGACAATACCATTAATAAAGTAACAACTTTCGAAAATACCGGGGCCGAAAAAGGGAAACTTTTCCCAACAGATCTGGGCCTGGTAGTTACTGATTTCTTAAACCAGCATTTTGATAAAGTAATGGATTATTCCTTTACTGCTAATATTGAAGAGGAATTTGACAAGATCGCAGAAGGTGATTTGCAATGGAATAAAATGGTTGGAGAATTTTATAAACCATTTCATGAATCAGTGGAACATACTTTGGAAAATGCTGACCGTGCGAAGGGCGAACGCGAACTTGGCAAAGATCCGGCAACGGGAAAACCAGTATTTGCAAGGATGGGAAGATATGGACCGATGGTTCAGATCGGAAATGCAGAGGATGAGGAAAAGCCACGCTTTGCAAAATTAAAAGCCACACAAAGTATAGAAACCATACTTCTTGATGAGGCAATGGATCTTTTCAAACTTCCATTGAGTTTAGGAGAACACGAAGGAAAAGAAGTGTCAGTAAATGTAGGACGTTTTGGTCCATACATCAAATGGGGAGAACAGTTTATTTCTATCCCAAAAGGTGAAGAACCTACTGAAACAGATCTTCCCAGGGCCATAGAAATCATCAAGGCAAAGCAGGTAGAAGATGCACCAATAGGCTTTTATGACGAAAAACCAATCGTTAAAGGAAAGGGACGTTTTGGGCCTTTTATCAAATGGAATGATCTTTTTATCAACGTTCCGCGCGCTTACAATTTTGACAATCTCAACCAGAAAGATTGTAATGAACTAATCGAAAAAAAGATAGAAAAAGAAGCCAACCGATTTATTAAAGAATGGCCTGAAGAAAAGATCGCTATTGAAAACGGACGTTGGGGTCCTTTTATCCGTTTGGGCAAAACAATGCTGAAACTTGGAAAACGTACTCCGGAAGAACTAGATCAATTACAATTAGAAGACGTAAAGAAAATTATTTTAGCACAGGATCCAAAAGCTTTCGACAAAAAATCAACCTCAAAAAAAGCTGCGCCAAAAAAAGCAGCTGCTAAAAAATCAACCACTAAAAGAGCAGTTAAGAAATAATAGCCAGCAGGAGATAAAATAAGAAATGAGCTTAATTGTTTGTTTACTGCCGTTTCATTAAAAAAGTAAATAAAGAATAAGAGAAGAGTTGCTTTTTTCTTATTGCATTTTATGTTGCTGAACTAGAATCCCGGTTATTTATTGGTTTACTGCATTCATTTTTTTCAGATATCAACCATTCTTTGATATCCCTCAATATTACAATTTATCATCTCCTTTGCATTTTGTTAAAGTGGCTTACTCGCTGTTTGTTTATTTTTGCTGATAATTTATTTTTTTCTGAAAAAAATTTTCAACATATTTCTCAAGATTTTACTGAGTATTGTGGTGCTGATCCTGGTGCTATGGATTTTGGTACAAACAAGCTTTTTTCAAAATTATATCATTCATCGTGTTGCCCACAAACTTTCTAAAAATCTAAACACTACCGTTACTATTAAAAAAATAGATATTGAACTTTTTGATAAAATGGATTTGCAGGGCTTGCTCATTCTTGACCATAAAAAAGACACTTTACTTTATGCAGGTGATGCCAAAGTGACGATCACAGATTGGTTCTTTTTCAAAGACAACATTTCTTTAAAATATATTGGTCTTTATGACGCCTTTATCAATCTTAACCGCTCAGACTCTACCTGGAATTACCAATTCCTAATTGATTATTTTTCCGGAGCCAAAAAGAAAAAAGACACTTCCTCCACTGCAATAAATCTTGATCTGAAAGTGGTAAACTTAAAAAATGTAAAGGTTTGGAAAAGAGATGAATGGAGCGGAGAAAACATACTTGCCTCAGTTGCACAATTAAATATTCATGCAGATCAATTCGACCTGAATAAAAAAGTTATTAGGATTAACAGTTTCGTTTTGGATCGTCCCTCTTTTTCATTGTACGATTATACCGGCAACCAGCCTGAAGATACCACTTCCAATGAGTCCACGGATAATAGTTCTATAGAAAATAATGCACCATGGAACAGTAATGGCTGGCAACTTTTTGTCGAAAACCTTTCCTTAAAAGATGGCCTCGCTGCTATCGAAAAAGAAGGATCAACTCACCCGTTGATCAATGTATTTGATGATCATCACATAATTCTTTCTGATATAAACGCCACGTTTAAAAATACCTCTTTAATAAATGATACTTTGAAGTCTGCCGTTTCGCTTACAACAAAAGACCGGGGAGGATTTGTAATAAAAAACCTAAGCGGGCAATGGAAATTTACGCCACAAATGATGGAATTTAAAAACTTCAATTTCCGAACGAACAAGAGTCATTTGCAAAATTATTTTGCTATGCATTATCATCACTTCAATGAGGATATGCAGGATTTTGTGCACTCGGTAAACATCGAAGCACATTTTGAAAATAGTATTTTAAGCAGCGAAGATCTTGCGTACTTCGCTCCGGATGTTCATACATGGAATACGGTTTTTACATTGAATGGCGAAGTGCATGGTACTATTGATAATCTTTCTGCCCGCAAAATGATCATCAGCGCAGGCAACGAAAATTACCTCGACGGAAATGTAAGCTTACGTGGATTGCCCGATATTAATAAAACTTTTATTGACCTTAGGGCCAATGAATTAAGAACCAGTTATAAAGAATTGGCGCGATTGATTCCATCCCTGAAAGATATTGATCAACCAAAACTAAGTGCCTTTGGAAAAATCAAATTTTCGGGTAGCTATACAGGTTACTTTAATGATTTCGTTACCTACGGAACGCTTTCTACCGAAATCGGAACTTTACAAACAGACCTGCATTTAAAAGTCCCTTCAACAGGAAAGCCCATTTACCAGGGAACAGTTTCTACCAATAATTTTCAATTAGGAAAATTTATATCCAACAGCGACATCGGAAATATCTCTTTTAATGGAAAAATTAATGGCCAGGGATTCAATGCCAATCATCTAAATCTTGGAATTGACGGTAATATCCGAAAGATCCAATTTAACGGTTATGAGTATACGAATATAATTGCACATGGGGATATCAAAAACAAACTTTTCAGCGGAAACGCCAGTATCAATGATCCTCATATTCAAATAGATACTTTGGTAGGTTCTATCAATTTCAGCAAAGCCAATCCGGAATTTGTGTTAAGAGCAGATGTAAAAAAGCTTCACCTGAAAAATTTACTGTTTACAAAAGACAGCATTTCCCTCACCGGCAAATTCAACTTGAATTTCTCAGGAAGTAACATTGATAATTTTTTAGGAAATGCCAAATTATATAACGCGGTTTTATCCGATGAGGGCAAACAATTGTCTCTCGATTCTATATATATTAATTCAACTTTAAGTGACGGAAAAAAATTCCTTACTGTCGAAACAAACGACCTGCAATTAGGGATCAATGGACA
>JBDTJV010000312.1:0-4547 GCA_039935675.1 Ginsengibacter sp.
CACCGGTTTTTATGGAACTGAGGGCTTGGGGAAAAATGAAGTGCGATTGGCTTATGTTTTAAATGTGGACGCTATCAACCATGCCATGGATTGCCTGGAGAAAGCACTTGAAGTTTATCCCGGAAGAACAGTAGGAACAAAGCCTAAATAAAGATAAGTCCGGATTAAAATATTATTGCTGGTTGTTCTAAGGCTGGTCATCTTCCTCGTTGGTCATTAGTGTATCAATTAACTTATTTGAGAAAACTTCTGCTCCCTCATAATTTAAATGATTCATATCCGCGAAATAGGAAGGATGATTGGTAAGTGAAGTGTCATTCAAAAAATTGAAGAATCTTATATTGTTTTCATGGGCAATCTTTTCTCCTAAAATAACTGAGTTTGGAGTATTTTTTAATTCATGATAAAACGGTGAGCAGACAATGTAAAGTTTCACATTGGAATGAATACAATCCCAAATAAAGGATTTATAGATCCTTATTTTATTTACGTCTAACGCTTCTTCAGGATAATATCCGGTGTCCAGTTCTCTGTCAAACACTTTTTTTAAAGGAACAAACCCCTGGAAATCCTTTCTTCGTTCTTTATTGAATTCTGTATTTCCTACTAAGATGGTAAAAAGCATTGAATTAAAAGGATAGATTCTTGAGCAGAGCTTAATACGTTCTTCAGAACTTTTCATATTTATGATCGATCGTATTTCCGGGTGATTTTTATAGTAAGGCAATAATGTAGATATTCTGTCATAGCTGGCTGGGTTTTTTTTAAACTCATCCAGGTCAAAATTGAGCACAATCATTTTTGGAGAATATCTTTTTAGTACTCCTTTTAAAATAGCGTATTGGTAAAAGATAGAAGTTCCATCACGGCCGGTATTATAACTAGAAATGTGTAAACGGTTTTCAAATATCTTAGGAGAATATTCATGATTGGCAGTGGAAGATCCGAATATTAATAAGTTGGATTTTGTCTTTTCGAGTGAATAGGTGGTTCTGTATAAATTCCCGGATTGTTGTGAAAAATATAAATAACGTAGCAAATGTCCGACAGAAAAATCTACCAGGAATACAATGGCAAACAGGAGCGCTAATTTTATTAGAACAAGAACATAAATGTTATTTTTAATTTTATTGATCAACCTGTTTTTTTACATTTATTTTTAAAACTGAAAATAGATGAATTGCCCACCATCTAAAACTCCTATCAACAATATCATTATTATAAGAAATGCATAAGATAAAAACCGAACGGCGACGCTTCGGTTTCCAAAAAAAGAAAATTGTCCTTTATAATATTCTGCCTTAAACTCTACAACAAAGAGGATTAATATGCTGATCGAAGTAATAATGATCATCGAAGGATTTTCATACCAGACATCGCCTCTAAAATCGGTAAATATTTTTTTAATAGTAAGAAATCCAGCTGTAACTGATTCAGACGCGCCACCAAATATTTCAGAAAAAGCAAAAAGCAAATAGGTAAATACCGAACAGGTAAAAAGGTACCACCCTTTTTGAAGTAAATTATATTTTCTGACGAATGCTTTTTTCTTTTTGTTAGTAAGTGCTTCTATGCTCAAAAAAATTCCCTGCATCGTTCCCCACACAATGAAAGTTAAGTTAGCGCCGTGCCACAAACCTGAAAGGATAAACGTGATCATTAGTGCAATCACAATTCCCCAGATTTTGAATCTTCTGAAATTAAAGGCAAGTGGCATATAAACATAATCCGTAAGCCAGGAAATTAAAGAGATGTGCCAGCGACGCCAAAAATCCGACATGGACGTGGCAAAAAAAGGCCGGTTGAAATTTTGCATTACGTCAATTCCCATCACTTTGGCGCAGCCAATAGCTATCAAAGAATAGCCACCAAGATCAGCATATACTTGAATTGGATACAAAAGAGTTGCTACGAAAAGAGATTTGCCATTATGTTCATTAATATTATTGAAGATAGCATTGACATACATTCCGACCCGATTAGCCACTACCAGTTTCATAAAGTAGCCCCACAATATCCATTGTAAGCCCTTGACTAATTTGTAATAATTGAAAATTAATTTTCCCTTAAACTGTGGTAACATATTAGGTGCACGTTCTATTGGTCCGGATAAGACCAAAGGAAAAAAAGATAGAAAAAGCGCAACTATCCCAAAGTTTTTTTCTGCAGGAATTTCTTCATTATACACATCGATTGAATATCCAAGGGCCATAAAAGTATAATAGGAAATTCCTATCGGCAACAGCCAGCTTATTTCTGGTAAAGGCCAGCGCAGATGGGCTGTTTCCAACAAATTAAAAGTAGCATCATTTACAAAATTGTAATATTTGAAAAAGAATAGGGGTAGGAGAGTAAGAATAATATCAATAACTAAAAATGTTTTTTTCCGGCCTGGAGAATCCGTGCCATCAATCAACCGCGTAAAAATATAAGTTGTTAAAATGACGAGTAATAATAAAATGGCATAAATGGGTTTGATATTTATGTAGAAATAACCACTGCTGATCAATAAGAATTTCCATCTCCATCTTTCCGGCAATATGAAATAGATAATAATTACCAGTGGAAAAAAGATAAGAAAATTGAAGGAAGTAAATATCATATGATCATTGAGATTACCTGAATTTCTTTTGAAATTGCATTAGCAGGTAGTTTTATTTTCAATAAGATCAATTAGAACTCCAACATTTTTTAGCTTATTGATTTCCCTTAGTTTAAACTTCAAACCAAAAGTATTTTCAACTTTTTCAATCATTATCATGTGGGATAAAGAATCCCATGAACCAACATCCTGCGCAGTCATCTCATTAGAAAGCGTGATCTGGTCATTATTAAAAACCTCTCTGAATACCCTGGTTAACTTTTCAATAATTAATTCTTTGCTCATAATTCATTATTTGTTTTATGATCTTTTCCATTTAATGTCCAAAATCATGCAGATTTGGTAGATCAAAAACTAATTAACAGATATTTCCAATTTTTCTTTCAATTTAATTTTATCCACTTTACTATTTGTATTTAAAGAAAATTCTTTTTCAAAAAAGACTTTTGTTGGAATCATGTATGCTGGTAATTTACTTTTCAAATAACCTACCAGTTCATTTTTATTTGATTTTTCTTTTTCAACGAATAGTGCCAATTCGTTGTTGCCGCTCTTATTCGCAAATACAAGTACAACCGCATTGTTACCATTTAAAAATTCCCTCGTGTGAAATTCAATTTCTCCCAATTCAACCCGGTAACCTTGAATTTTTGCCTGCGAATCTAATCTGCCATAAAGCATCAACATTCCGTCATCGTCAAAATAACATAAATCACCTGTTTTATAATACTTCCGTATAGTTTCACCGATTTCTTTTTCAAAAAAAGCTTGTGCATTTTTTTCAGCATCATTCCAATATCCAGAAAAAATTTGGTCTCCTGTTACACATAATTCACCTTTTTCTCCTGGGGGCAATATATTTTTATTTTCGTCAACAATGATTGCCTGTACATTTTTCATCAGCCTTCCGATAGATAGCATTCCGTTCATCGATTTATTCGACTTATTCCTGTTTATTTCACACCAGGCACAATAGATTGTGGCTTCCGTAGGTCCATAAAAATTATAAATGCGGGCATTTGGAATGCAGGCTGACCATTCTTCAATCAGGTCCAGGGGCGATGCTTCTGCCGTAAGAATACAGTATTTCATCGCAGGAAGATTAATTTCTTCAAAGTACGGTCTTAAAAATCGAAGCATCGATGGTGCGATTGCTCCAAAGGTTAATTGCTGATCTTCCCAAAGGTCTGATACATAGGTATATTTAATTTGATCGTGTGGAACAGTATATACACATGCGCTATTGAGTAAAGGGACTAAAAAACTTTGAACAGATACATCGAAAGTAAGATCAAAACATTGAAGGCAACGGTCCTCCTTGGTGATAACAATACCACAATCGTTGAAAGAATCCACAAAAGCAGCGACGTTTTTCCGGGTGATTATTACACCTTTGGGTTTTCCTGTGCTTCCTGAAGTAAATAGGATATAAGCTGGCATTTCCTGATTTTGTTCAGATTCAAAGCCCAACATATTCTTTACATAAGTAAGTAAACTGGTATTTACAACCTGCTTTTGTGGAAATAAAGGAGCAGGCAATGAGTTTAAGATTACTGTAATATCCATCTCCTCTACTATTTCGTTTAACCGGGCCAAAGGTTGGTGAGGATGAAGGGGAATATAACATTTCCCCTCAAGCCAAATGGCAAAGATGGAAGCGTAAGTTTCAATATCATCATTCGCTACCAAGCCGATATAAATTGTAGTAGAAGCTACTTCTTTTAATGAAATTCTAATTTTTGAGATACTATCAGCCAATTGTTTATAGGTATAAAAGCTGCCATTTATAAAAAAAGCGTTTCGATCAGCAAATGTGTAAATGCCCGAAAGAAATGGAGCTAAAACTTGTTCATTAAAGGACTTGTTTTGCATTTACCCTGGGGTTTTTATTATGGTGTTTAGCGTTTTTTAAGGGTGTTCAAATTTACAACTTATGAAGCCAAAA
>JBDTJV010000313.1:0-2767 GCA_039935675.1 Ginsengibacter sp.
GGCTTGCTTTGGGCAATTTCAAACAATTGAACCTGTTGATACGTGCAGACGTGGATGGTTCTGTAGAAGCTTTGAGCGATTCATTGCAGAAATTAAGCACAGAAGAAATTGCGGTAAGTGTGGTTCACCAGGGAGTAGGTCAAATAACTGAAACGGACGTAATGCTGGCAACAGCTTCCGATGCAGTAATCATTGGATTTAATGTTCGCCCTTCATTACAAGCCTCCAAAATAGCTGAACATGAAGGAGTGGAAATTAAAACCTATTCTATCATTTATGATGCGATAGACGAAGTAAAGAGTGCGATGGAAGGAATGCTGGAACCAAAGATCCAGGAAAAAGTACTCGGAGTTGCTGAAATAAAAGAAACTTACAAATTTGATAAAGCTACAGTTGCAGGTTGTATGGTTGTGGAAGGAAAAATTGCCAGGAATAACAGGATCCGCCTCGTAAGGGATGGTATTATTATTCACAATGGCGAACTGGGAAGCCTTAAACGCTTTAAAGATGATGTAAAAGAAGTAAGCAATAATATGGAATGCGGAATGATCATTAAAAATTATAACGATCTTAAGGCCGGAGATATGATAGAAGCTTTTGAAGAAATCGAAATCAAAAGAACTTTATAAAGAGAAATACTGATTTCTTTAACAAAAGCAGCTTAACTTTTAACTTTCCAAAAAAATAACTGAGGATTTACCGGTGTACTTTTGACCATTAGATTTTACTAAGTATTGCCGGCTTTCCAGCAATTCTCAAATAACATTTTCTGATGAACCGAACATCATGGCCTGCAATTACGCAAAGATCTGAAATATTAAATACCACCATAGATTTCTACGGTTCATTAAAAAACAATAAAAATTTCTGATGAAAAAAGGCTTGTTTTCACTTTGTTTTCTTGCAGTTTGCATTGCTTCATTTGCCCAAACAAAAAAAGTAGTTGCAGATAAAATAATTGCCACCGTGGGTGACAAGATTATTCTGCGAAGCGATATCGAAAACAGCATTCATGATATGCAGCGCCAAAATATAGATGTTCCGGCAAATGCATCTTGTATTTTATTGCAGCAGGCTCTTGCTTTAAAAGCCCTGGTGCTTCAGGCTGAAAGAGATTCACTACCTGTATCAGATGAAGATGTAGATGCGGAAATAGATCAAAAAATTCGATTTTTTATCAGTCAATATGGATCAAAACAAATTTTGGAACAGATTGCCGGAAAAAGTGTTTTTCAGTTGAAAGAAGAATACAGGCCTGTCTTTCGTGAGCAACTATTGGCTAAGGCAGAGCGCGATAAAATTGTGAGTGATATAAGAATAACACCTAAAGAAGTAGAAGCTTATTACAACAAAATACCAAAAGATAGTTTGCACTTTTACGAGTCAACGTTGGAAATCGGCCAGATAGTAATGTATCCAAAACCCAATCGGGATCTCGAGAATTATGCAATTGACCAGTTAAAAGAGTATAAAAAAGAAGTGGAAGACGGAAGTAAGAAATTTGAAGTATTGGCTTCTCTCTTTACCGACGATCCCGGAAGTAAAAATAATGGTGGTCAATATGAAATAAACCGCAATGAAAAGCAATGGGATCCTATATTTCTTGCAAAAGCTTTTAGCCTGAAAGATGGTCAGATCTCCAATGTGTTTAAAACAAAATTTGGATACCATATCATCCAGATGGTTAGCAGGCGGGGAGATGACGCTACTATCAGGCATATTTTGAAAGTACCCCAGGTAAGTTCAATCCAGGTAAATGAAACTAAAGAGAAATTAGACTCAGTAAGAACAATGTTGGTAGATGGCAAAATGCAGTTTGGTGAAGCAGTTGCTAAATTCAGTGAGGACGATAACAGCAAATTTACCGGTGGATTAATTACAGGTGCTGATGGACAAACCACTTTTTTACCCATTGACCAGTTGGATAAAGGTGTGGTATTAATGCTTAAAGATTTAAAAGTGGGTGAATATTCTCAACCTACCGAATTTATGGATCCTTCCACTCAGAAAAAAGCTGTCCGGATAGTAGAAATCATTGCAAAAACAGAACCTCATCGTGAAAATTTAAAAGATGATTACGATAAAATATCTCAGCGGGCACTTGAAGAAAAGAAAAATGATGCATTGGAAGAATGGTTCACAAAAAATCTTTCTAAATTCTATATTAATGTTTCATCAGATTATACTTCGTGCCCTGAATTGAGCTTATGGACTAAAAACAACACTACAGCTCAAAAATAAAGTGTACTAAATCCGGTTTTCTGTAGTAAACAAACAAATACCTGTATTTTTGATTTTAGCTTTTTGCAGGATTATTACTTAATTCTTCCTATTTATGCCAATCAGCGTATCGGGTCTCACAAAAATTTACGGACAGCAGAAAGCAATAAACAATATCACTTTTGATATTCCGGGAAATGAGATCGTTGGATTTTTGGGGCCAAATGGAGCTGGGAAATCCACTACAATGAAAATAATTACAGGCTATCTTACTGCTGATAAAGGAAAGGCTTTTGTAAATGGAATCAATATTGATAATGATCCTTTGGAAGCAAAGAAGCAAATCGGATATTTACCTGAAGGAAATCCGCTTTATCCTGAAATGTATATTCGCGAATACCTGCAGCTTATCGGAGAAATCCATGACCTAAAAGATATAAAAAAGAGAACTGAAGAAGTGATTGATCTTACAGGTTTACGATCAGAAAGCAATAAAAAAAACGGTCAGTTAAGTAAAGGTTTTAAACAAAGAGTTGGCCTTGCTGCG
>JBDTJV010000314.1:0-7190 GCA_039935675.1 Ginsengibacter sp.
TCTTCAGAAACATTGCCAAGATTAATATAAAACTGTCCGCCAGTGCTGTTAGAATTATTGATGAACGGATCCTGAACCCAACATTCTATGTATTCAATATTGGCTGTTTCAAAATCGGTTTGATCAAGGCTCCGCATCAGGCCACCCCAATTATTTTTTGGATGCAAAAACTTTCCATTTCCATTTACATTAAGAGGAGATGCTTCATAATTATACGGCCCACGGTCAGTAGGATAATAGGAAAGATCAAAAGTGATCAACTGGTTTTGCCCGAAATCAGTGGTGCGTTGCGGAAATAATTCTGCTTGCGAAACAGCTCTTACCCGCGGATCAGAAAGCAATGCTTTGTTATTTCTTAATGGGTTATTTATGTTTTTGGGATCCTGGAGGGTCGGTTCAATCTGGTACCAGGAAATGGCTGCGCGTTTTTTTCCATACGCAAGACTGTTGCTGGAATCTGCTTCGGGGAAAAGAAGATTGCCATTGACATCGGTAGCGCCATGCGGAGTAGAAGCGAGCGCCCAACTGATGGGTGGAAAACGTAGGTCAATATTACTTTGGCTCCCTTCAAAATCATCGATATATACTACTCCACTATTCCCTTTTCCTATCTGGGGAGCATGACCGGGTTTTAGAAATGCGGCTTCTCCATAGGCGTTTATTCCGGATGGTGCTTTAGAATTATAAAATGGAATTTTATTCAGAATCTTTGTTAAGCGCGGCAGATCTACTTTATAATTTCCGTCCAAACCATACATTGTATTTCTTATCGGATCTTCTCCGTAATCTACTTTGGTAAAAAATGGCCTTTCACTTAACCTGACCACGGTACCACCAAGTGATATCTGTTCTTTCGCGGTATTTTTAAGGAGGTAATCCAGCCTCAGCCCCATATAACTTTTTTGCTGTAAACCGAATGAGGCGTTATTCTCAAAATTTACCTGTACAGGTGTTCCCGCAGTGAGGATCGCCTGGTTGATCACTTTAATAGTTCCTAAATCATAATTGATGGTATAATCTACATTTTCCGTCAATTGCCTGCCTCCGGCGGTCACAGTTACGGATCCAGGCGGAATATTATAACCAATGCTAATGTCTGCTGATCCTGTTGTTTTTGCCGTTCCTTGTAAAATGAACCGGTCAAGATTTGGGAATTGCTGTTGAGCGGTCGCTTTTATAGAATCGTATAATGGATAATAGAGACTATCCGCACCGTTCGCGGGGTTAGAGAAAACTTTTGGAGCAATAGCTCTACCGAATGGTTCGAGTACTGGAAAAATGATCCTGCTATATTGAGAAAGAACGGTATAGCCTTCAATAAAATCAAAAACTCCATCGGGTTGAGGATCGTTCTGACTGTTTAAACGGTCTAAATTATCCAGCGTTAAAATGGGTGTTCCCTGGTTTAGGTCACCAAAAGGTAAATACCTCTTTGCTCCCAATCCTGGTTGCTGGTATAAAACGTTAAGGTCAAAATTCTGGCGGTCAAGCGTACCATAACCAACGCTATAAACGTTTTTCATCATCAGTTGCCAGATGGGTAAATTCGGACGCTGTGAGGTGGCTTTTAATAATTTTAAGAACAGGATTTTTTGATTGCTGGTTGTTGAATCCGGGGGAACATCCTGGGAAAATTCACCTACCTGGTAAATTTTTCCATTATAAGAATATTGGAACGCAACTGCAAGAACTTCATCCGCCTGTAGTGGTTGGCTTAGCGATAAAAATCCTACTCTTTTATTGTAGATATATTGGCTTGAATCCAGTTTTCTTGCAAAGGTTTTTTCATAATCCTGTACCGGGTTCAGGCCAATTGATGCCAATTGGTTATTGACCAAAGTGGAATTGCGGCTGGCCGAATTACTTACAATGGTTGAATATTCGTTATTGGTATTATTATCAGGTAAAGAACCTCTTACAATAAAATTATGGAACGGTTTGGCTTCTCCAAGATCCATCAATCCGACAATCTCACGGGCGTCAGTTGTAGCGCCGGTTTTATTTGTAACCCACACTTCCATTCTTAAAATCTGGACAGGAGTGATTACAGCCGGTGCATTGCTCATTACTTTGTTGTAGTTATCATGGAAATACTGCGCAAGCAAAAAGTGCCTGTTTTCCTCGTAATCATCTCCTTTTATTGTAAACTGAGTAGCTGCACTTCCTCCCTGGAGGTTCATGGTTTGCTTTTGGGATTGCTGGCTGGCCAAAATGGTGGTAACGGATAATTTACCGAATTGGAGTTGAGTTTTTACGCCAAAAAGAGATTGGGCGCCTGGAATCAAACTTCCACGTAAAGGAAAAGAAACGTTTCCTGCTTCAAACCGCTTTAGAATTTCATCATCGGTTCCTTTATAATCTAATTTTAGCTGGTTGGTAAATCCAAAGTTGGAAAGTGTGTTATAACTGATTGGAAACTTAAGTTTGTCGCCAATGTTGGCATTTACATTCAGTTGGGCGGCCATATTAAAATCAAAACCACCATTTTTTCTTGCATTTTCAGGCAAAGTAGGATTTTTCACATCCTGGCCCTGGTAACCAGCGGTTACATCCACGTTACCCTGCGGCTGAATATCAACTTTCCCATTTCCAAAAAGCCGGTTGAATAAATTATCATAAAGGCTTAATTTAGGTTTTACCTGGCCACGGTTTAATAAACTAAGCGTATTGGCTCTCTGTTGAAAATAATTGGTTTCTGATTTTTGTGCTTCAAGCGCCCTGAATTCGTCAGCTGTGTAAGTGGTGGGTGTGCGATAATAATGATCACCTACTTTTTCATAAATAGTGTATGTTTTTGAAATGGGATCATAAACAACTGAGTCACTAATATTTGGTGGATTTTGAAAATCAAATGAATTAGGTTTTGCAGAGATGAAGTCGCCCCTTCTGTCGTGAAGAGGAAAAGGAAGGCTATCTGTTTTAGAAATTGCAGAAGAATCCTGGCCTATTGCATGAGAAGGAGCTACAATAGAAATCACTATTGAAAACAAAAATACTGACAACCCCACATAATTTGGCGCTAATCTCTTTCTAAACATCCCGCAAATTAATTTAGGTATATTTCTATCAAATGGCTTTTAATGCTTTTTTTATCAGGTTTTCAAGGCTATCTATTGAGGGTTCTGAGTTTTCGATTTTTTTAATAGCCTGTTCTGCCACAGGCCGTGAAATCCCAAGAGCGACTAAAGCATTTAACGCATCCTGGCTTAAAGTATTGCCACCAGCCTTTACATTACCGGTGAAATTATCTGAAATTTTTGAAACTTTGTCTTTTAATTCTAAAACTAATCTCTCTGCAGTCTTTTTTCCGATTCCCTTTACCTGCTCCAGCATGGAAGTATTTTTCATCACGATCGCATTTCTTATTTCTTCGGGTTTCATTCCTGAGAGCATCATCCTGGCCGTAGAAGCCCCTACACCCGAAACACTTATGAGCAATACAAACATCTCTTTTTCTGCTGAATCAAAAAAACCATAAAGCGTGTGTGCATCTTCCTTTATCTGCAGATATGTAAAAAGTTTTCCTTCCTGCAGTTGTTGAATATGTGAATAGGTATTCAGGCTTATGTTCACTTCATAACCTACTCCGTGTACATCTACAAATACAACAGCCGGATTTTTATAAGAAAATTTTCCTGATAGGTATGCGATCATGGTTTTTAATAAGGAGCGTCAAAAATAAGTAATTCATCTTATGAAATGCTATGTTAAGATTAAAAATGTTAGTTTGAACGATAAATAATCCTGATGTTGTACTTTTATCGCCGTAAATAAAATATTTTTTATATAAATGAGTACAAAAATATCTGCTGCCATTACGGCTGTCGGCGCTTTCGTTCCCGAATACAAGCTTACCAATGCTGAACTTGAAACTATGGTGGAAACATCGGATGAATGGATAAAAACGAGAACCGGCGTAGAGGAAAGAAGGATTTTGAAAGGTGAAAATATGGGCGTGTCCAAAATGGCAGTGCCTGCAGTATTAGAGCTTTGTAAAAAAAGAGGGATTGACCCGATAGAAATTGATTGTATTATTTGTTGCACGGTTACTCCTGATATGACTTTTCCCGCTACCGCTAATATCATTTCCTATGAAGTAGGCGCTGTCAATGCTTTTGGCTTTGACCTTTCGGCTGCCTGTTCGGGATTTTTATTTGGGATTACTACCGGAGCTTCAATGATCGAAAGCGGCCGCTATAAAAAAGTGGTCGTCATAGGAACAGACAAAATGAGCGGAATTGTAGATTATAGTGATAGAAAAACCTGTGTACTCTTTGGAGATGGTGCAGGCGCCATTTTGTTGGAACCAAACACAGAAGGTTTCGGAATACAAGACAGTATATTAAGAACCGATGGAATAGGAAAGGAATATCTTAAAATGACTGCCGGCGGATCTGCAAAACCCGCTTCTATTGAAACAGTAATGGCAAAAGAACATTATATATTCCAGGAAGGTCCGCAGGTTTTTAAGTTTGCGGTAAAAGGAATGGCCGATGTTTCCTATGAGTTGCTTGAAAAAAATAATCTCACCGGGGATGATATCGCATGGCTGGTGCCACACCAGGCCAATAAAAGGATCATAGATGCCACCGCCAACAGGATGGGACTGAGCATGGAAAAAGTGATGATCAATATTCAGCGATATGGCAATACGACTTCCGCTACAATTCCTTTATGTCTTTGGGAATGGGAAAAACAACTCAAAAAAGGCGATCTTATAGTTCTTGCTGCCTTCGGTGGAGGATTTACCTGGGGAGCTACTTTAGTGAGATGGGCTTATGATACGAATTGATTCATCCGGCTATTCTACGATCTAGGAAAGAAATATATTTACAGTGGACGAATAAATAAGAAAATTTCTATTCAATAAATAATTTTAAAAAGGCAAAGATGGCCCCAAGTTGGGTAACCCAAAAAACGAAGGCCCAAAGAATAATTTGAAATTTGGCTTCAGCTATTTTTGATTCCACAAAATTTTTGGTAGCTATTTTACTGAATTCATTTCTCATTTCTTCAAACTTATTTCTCATTTCTTCTCTTAAGATTTCGATATCTTTCGTTATAATTTGTTGCTTTTCTACAACTGTTCTAACTACTTCATCTCTAACAAACAAAACCAATTCCTGAGCTTCCTTTTCACCCAATTTGGGTTTCAAAAGATTAAACAACTGAATATCCGATATATTTAGAGTTTCTGCCATTTCTCCAAAGATATACAAAATTATTAACCATCGAATTTAGCCAACTGAACGATGTCTGATTCAAAAACACTAAATATTTATTTAGTAAAAGAGGATAGTTCTTGAGAAGCTTCCTTCGGAATGTAAACTCATAAAAGGCATTTACTTTCAAGCGCTTCAGTTCTATAATCAATTTCTTCCCTGGTATTTTTAAAACAGAACTTTTATTTTGTTTCAAAATAAGATTCGCTGCTATTTGTTGATTCACTGGTTAGCTATTCTTCTAAACCTTCTAAACTCGCTAAACCTTACTGACTTTTAATAATGAGTATTGTAGAAATTAAATGAGGAACAGTATTTGATTCCATTTAAAAAAATAAAATATTTATTATGGATAAAAGAGAAAAACTTAGTTCGATGGAAAAAATGATCCGCGAGCTAGATGATATCGTTAACAGCCAGACTTCTTTATTGAAAAAAATCGCCCAGTTAGAGGCAGAAAACATTAACCTGGGAAATAGCCTGTTGGAAAAACAATTACCTGAAATACATACAAAAGCAGATGAAACTTTAACCACAGCTTCCCAACTTGTGAACGATTTCACCGAAGTAAAAGATAAGTTTATTAAAGACAATAAGCTGGACGAATTACCACCGGAAGTATAGTAAACAGACAAATAAACCATTTTTTTCTTTTCGGAAAGATTAGAGTGAGACACATTTAAACAGTTACAGTTTCTTCATTAAAAATTATTTTCAAAGATGAATTCTCTTAGTAATAAAGTAGCCTATATAACGGGCGGAAGCAAAGGAATAGGATATGGAATTGCAAAAACCCTCATAGACCTTGGAATGAAAGTAGCGATTAGCAGCAGGCATTTATCAGCAGCAAAAAAAGCAGCTTCCTCTTTAAGCGGTGATGATTCAAAAGTACTTGCATTAGAATCTGATGTAAGTTCGATGACCAGTGAAAAAGATGCGGTGCAAAAAGTACTTGACCAATTTGGGCAATTAGATGTATTAATTGCGAACGCCGGGGTTGGGCACTTCGCGCCAATTGACAAGCTATCAGAAGATGATTGGAATAGCATGATTGATACCAATCTTACCGGCGTTTTTAATAGTGTAAAAGCATCTGTAGAAGAATTGAAAAAATCCAAAGGATATATAATTACTATTGCCAGCCTTGCCGGCACTAATTTTTTTGAAAATGGATCCGGTTATAATGCCAGTAAATTTGGTCTTGTCGGTTTTACACAATCTATTATGCTGGATCTTAGAAAATATGATGTAAAAGTTTCCACAATTATGCCCGGATCGGTGGCCACTCATTTTGATGATCATATTCCAAATGATTCTGACGGATGGAAAATTCAACCGGAGGATATCGGGCTAATTGTTGCGGATCTTTTAAAATTGCCTCCAAGATCTTTGCCAAGCAAGATTGAAGTTCGGCCTTCCAAACCTTCAAAATCTTAAATAGAAAACCAGGGAATTTGTTGATTTACTGTACTAAATTGATTATTTATAGTATTTGGACACTTAATCTCTCCTGGAACTATTACCTATTAAAAATTACAAGTCAATCAATATTCGGGTTGAAAGTTTTAAGACAATACCAGCAAGTATTGTCTTTTTTCAATTATAGCCTTTCTGAAACCTGCTTTAAGATATTTTATATTTCTACTTTAATACTTTTACATTTGCAGCATAATTGGTTCCTGATCCGATACAATTTCGGTGAAGATTAAAATGGGAATCCGGTTTAATTCCGGAGCTATCCCCGTAGCTGTAATCCTGGTGCAAATAAAATTGCATTGTATTTTCAGAGTCTGCAAAACCACTGTTCCACAAAAATTGGAATGGGAAGGTATCTGAAAATCGGGAAAGCCAGAAGACCTGCCAGTTTAATAAACAATCATTCAAAGCTTTCGGGTGAAAGGCATGGAGTGTAAAAGCCAAAGGGCGTTTATATTTCTTTCTTTTTAGTTTTCGAAAGCAGTCACAAGA
>JBDTJV010000315.1:0-4321 GCA_039935675.1 Ginsengibacter sp.
TTCATCGGGATTTTGTTCAATATTGGGTTGTGGTTCCGGCTGAAAATTTTCTATTGAGCTATGAATTATAATCTCAACTATTTGTCCGTTTACTCTACTTTTGTTCTATCTGAAAATTCATTGAGTGTCCATGCAATGCGTAAACGTTAACCGAAATCAAAAGACCTCTAAAATAAATGATACAATCAAAATTCCAGCATTCTGCAATCCCAGCTTTTTGGATTATACTTAGCATTATAATTTTTTTATTTGTCGGAGAGTTATATTATTTATTTAGGTACTTTATAAATATTCAAAGCGGTGAAATTCACAGAGACGTAATTATTAGCTTAATAATAATATCTGGTTTTCTTTTATTTGCTTCTCTATGGTTGAAAACATCCGCGACAATAATTACAATTAACACTGATCAAAATACTATCAGTTTTACAAATTTTTTTACTAAAAACACAAAGACTTATTCCTTTAGCAACTTCGACGGATATATTCAAACTGTTGACATTAATAGTAAGACTCAAACTCAGTATAAAGTTCTTTGTCTGTTGAAGGACAAGGTAATTATCAGAAAAATATCCGGTTCTTTTTATTCCAATATAGAAGAACTTCAAGAAGGTATAAAGTCACTGAATGACCTTGGATTTGAAAAATTTGGTATTGCAAAGCAGTTGAAAATTTTTTTTAAGCAACCAGTTTTAAAATGAAAAACACTCGCCTAAAAACTTTGAGTTAGCTAACGTGTATTTAATGAGCTTTTTGTTTCCTAAGGAGCTACAGTTCCAGCTGAAAATTCATTGAATGCCCAGCCATCTAATGCGTAAAAGGCAACAGTAAGCATAAAATACATCGTGAAATAGGTAAATTAAACATTCCAAAAATGAATGGCGAAAATGACTTAAATATCCTACTTAAAACTATGAAGCCAAGACTTAATATTGGTGATTATGTTTTTTGCGTTGTTGATGACTTGACAAGTATTAATACTGATGACACTATTTTGATATTTAAGGAGCAGGAAGGGAACACTATTATTATTAATAAGGAATTGGCCGATATTTTAAACCTGGATTACTCATTTATTTGTTCCTGGATCACTTTGACAGTTCATTCCTCTTTGGAAGCAGTTGGCTTGACCGCTGCAATTTCAACATCCCTTTCTGAATCAGGAATAAGTTGCAACGTTGTGGCTGCATTTTATCATGACCATTTATTTGTTAACAAAAAAGATGCAGAAAGAGCAATGCAAATTTTAGACAAATTTTCAGAATTATAAAAGTCAGCAGATATGGCTTCTCCAAGGTTATGTTACAAATTATAAAAACGAATACCAAAAGACTTCATGTATACCAAAACGCGACAAGATAACGGCCCCGCTAAAATATTAGTAATCTACATTAAATAGTAATTTTATAATAATGAACCGAATTTTAGTTTTGTGCACGGGCAACAGTTGCCGCAGTCAAATAGCGGAAGGATATTTACAAACTTTCGCAGGGGAAAAAGCAACCGTTTATAGTGCGGGTATAGAAACGCATGGCGTAAATCCCAGGGCCATTGAGACGATGAAAGAAGATGGCGTTGACATTTCACATCACACGTCGAACAACATTAACGAATATCGCAACATTAATTTTGACTTTGTAATTACAGTTTGCGATAATGCAAAAGAACGTTGCCCTTTCTTTCCCACAGCTGCGAAAAAATTTCACCACAACTTTTCAGATCCGGCAAAGGCAACAGGAACAGAAGAAGAAATCAAAGAACAATTCAGGCAAGTACGACAGCAAATAAAAGAATACAGCAAAAAGTTTGTTAGTGACAATTTATAGAGATCCTTTCCAGTGTGTCAAAATAAAAATTGATGGTATTTGTTTGTTTACTGTATTTTTAATTCACACTAGCTGCTGTAGGAAAAGATTGATTGAACTAATTTTATACAATATCCAATATCACAGATTTAGTGCGATGCAAAGTCTTCGAACACGTTTTAACGAACCGTCATGACAGATTGAGGAAAACCAATTATCTGCTGCTATTTCTGATGAAAAATAAAATGCCAAACAAATTATTTAAAATAAAAGCAAATGAAAAAATATTTATTGATAATTACATTGCTCTTCATAACAGTGAGTCATATAAACGCGCAGACTGTATTCCGCAATATCAGGACGAAAGAATATCGTGAGCTCCAGCAAAAATTACGCAAAGGTTGGAACACCTGGTATAATAACAGTGTGATGTCGCATGTTCTTTTGCCTGAAGGATTTTCAATAAATCTATGCATTTCTACTCCGGGACAAAGCGCCTATTTAAAAGAAATATTGAAGGCTTCCAAATTTGCCAAAAGGCCTGAAAAAGTAAGCCTCGGCTTGCGTGCGGATGATGGCAGTTATACCAGCCTTGAACTTTCGTATATGGATGAGGTTTATGAGGTTCAGAGTGCTACTGATGGGAATGATGAATTGATGCTCGTTTCGCCCAAACAGGAATCGAAGAATCAACTGGTTATTGAAGGAGGATTGCTGTGGGGAGCCGATGGCGTTATCGGTAAAAAGGAGAATACCATTACTGGTCAATTTCTGTCGCGTAACATTTCAGTTGGAACTACCGGTCGGCCGGATAAAGATGCTTATATAACCAGCACCGATCCGTCTATCATCGTTTCGCTTAAAAATGAAGTAGGGATCTATACGGGTAAAAAAAGAAGCCTGGAAGAAATAAAAAATATTATTGAGAAAAAAAGAGCTGAACAGGAAAAGAGGGTTGCTCAATATGGAGATTTGTCGCAGCCTTTTAAAGCAATGCAAACCATTCTTTCCTGGAATACGATTTATGATGCACCGAATCACCGTGTCATTTCGCCGGTAAGTCGAAACTGGAGCAATGGTTGGGGTGGATTTGTTTTATTCGATTGGGATACATATTTCGCGAGCTATATGCTTTCGCTTTTTGATAAAGACCTTGCGTATGCCAATGCTATTGAGATCACAAAAGCGATTACTTCTGCAGGATTTATTCCCAACTTCGAAGCGCCTTTTGATTACTCATCATGGGATCGCTCACAACCGCCCATAGGCAGCACCGTTATATTAGCCATTTATAATCATTACCGTGAAAAATGGTTTTTAGAAGAAGTGTATAATGAATTACTAACGTGGAATCGATGGTGGCCCAAACACAGGGATGTGGATGGATATCTTGCGTGGGGCTCTGATAAAGTTCCGGAAAACTTATATCATCCTGATAACAGCATCAATACCATGCAGGGAGCCAAGTATGAATCCGGGCTGGATAATTCACCCATGTATGATGATGTCCCATTTAATAAAAAGACCGGAACGATGGAATACGCTGATGTGGGCCTTATGAGCCTCTATGTTATGGATTGCAATTCCCTTTCAGGTATCGCCGGTATCCTCGGAAAAAAATCAGATGAAAGGGAATTGGAAGATCGGTCGGCAAAATACGGAGAAAAATTAAAGAGCCTGTGGGATGATAGTGTAGGAATATTTCTTAATAAGCGACTCGATAACGGACAGAAATCTTTTCGTCTTTCGCCAACTAATTTTTACCCGATGTTGGCAAAAGTGTGTTCACAACAACAGGCAGAGATCATGATGAAAAAGCATTTCTTTAATCCGGATGAATTTTACGGAACGTACATACTGCCTTCCATTGCACGCGATGATCCGGCTTTTAAGGACAATGATTACTGGAGAGGAAGAATTTGGGCGCCAATGAATTTCCTGGTTTTTCTCGGGATGCAAAATTATAAACTACCGGAAGCTCAAAAGGCATTGATAGATAAATCGAAAGGTTTATTGATGAAATCGTGGAATGAAGACGGATCTATTTATGAGAATTACAACGCTACAACCGGCCAGGGTGATGATGTAGGAAGTGCTGATGACTTCTATCATTGGGGAGCTTTATTAACCTTTATGTCTTTCATCGAAAAGGGTTATTTAAAGCCTGTGAAAAGTGATAAATAAATGAGCCGGAAAATGCCATTGCACAAAACCAAAATAAGAATAACTGATTTGTGTTTGTTTATTGGATTTATTACCTCGCGGCATATTTATCAAAATACCCACATTCCTTAATTGCTTCTTTATAAAATTGTGTATTTGGATATTTTTTTAATAATTGAAATTCAGTTATTGCAGATATCGGAATCATAAAATTATCATTGTATTCATTTGTTCCATTGTTATAATAATACCTGTTATACCATTCATTGCGCTCACACTTGGCAAGCATGTAATGGCACCTGGCTTTTTGTTCATCATCCTTCGCGGCCTTCAAAGCAAGCCGGTAATACTTT
>JBDTJV010000316.1:0-2879 GCA_039935675.1 Ginsengibacter sp.
TATCATCTTCTGCATTTTCTACCGGGTCAACGATTGCTTTTTTTCCGCCGGCTATCAATCCAATTACAAGTCCCTTAGGAACGCCGTAAGTTGGTACACATTCACTGGCATCCAGAATTCCCAAACGACCGCTGGTACCAGCTCCTATGTAAAATAATCTTCCACCTTCGATCATTTTTCCGGAAACTGCCGTGATCAGTTTTTCAAGTTCAGGCAACGCTTTTTCGACAGCGGGGGCTACCAGGAAATCTTCTTTATTTATGTTCTTGATTATTTCACCAACACTCATTTTTTCAACATGCCTGTATTTCGAAGATTCCTCGGTAACTTTTGTGAATGCCATAGATTTTTTATGCAAAACTAAATTATTTTAAGAATGTTTATATTTTGACATCATTTCCCCTTTTCACTTTGTAATCCTGATTGTGGACGTAGGACACACTAAATACAGCGTTCTATCTCGATTGAAGACCTCACCAAAAGGCAGCAATGTGAAATTTCCCCATTTTTTTTCGGCTCAATTCTTTAACATCTTATTGTTAAAAGTAAATTCACCTTTGGCTGCTTTCTTTCCTTATATTAATTTACACCGTTTATTAGAAATAAAAAGTGTTTTATAATATGAAAAAACTGATTTGTGGATTCTCCTTATTTTTTCTGTTCCTGACTGCTTTGAAAGCGCAAAATATCGAAAAAAATTTAGAAGTGATTGCCAACAGGTTTCCCCAGGAAAGAATTTATCTCCATTATGATAAATCCTCCTATGCTCCGGGAGAAACTGTTTGGTTTAAAACTTATATGATGCAGGCGATTTATCCTGCTGATGATAGCAAAACGGTTTATATCGATTGGAGCGATCAAAACGGAAAATTACTTTTGCATACACTAGGCCCGGTCCAGGATGGAACTTCTTTTGGTCAGTTTGATATCCCTGCAAACTATTCAGGAAAATACATTCATGTAAAGGCTTACACTAAATGGATGCTCAATTTTGATTCTTCTTTTTTATATGATAAAGATCTTCGCATCCTTTCCGATAGTGTTTCTCCGTCGCACGCTATTGTTATCAAACCTGAATTGACTTTTTTCCCGGAAGGTGGCGATGCGATTGCAGGTGTAACTAATAAAATTGCTTTCATAGCCAATGACCAGTTTGGCCGTCCAATTAAAATAAAAGGCGAGATCAAAAGTTCAAAGGGAGAAGTGGCTGGCGAATTAACTGTGATGCATGATGGAATGGGTTTCTTTTTTTTAAGGCCTGAAAATGGCGTAACGTTTACCGCCTATTGGCAGGACGAGAAAGGAGCCAGTCATACAACGCCTTTGCCCGATATCAAAAATAGCGGCGCCTCTTTGCAGGTAACAATTAGCGGCAACAAGCGTAATTTTTTGGTAACAGCTTCACCGGATTCAAAGAATATTCAATCCGTACACATTATCGGTACAATGTATCAGCAGCCGGTTTTTAATATTGTGAAAGATATAAAAGACGGAACTGCAGAGGGAATTATTCCTACTCAATCTTTGCCCTCAGGAATATTGACGATAACCGTTTTTGATGCCCAATGGAGGCCTTTGGCTGAACGCATCACCTATGTCAATAATGAAGAATATTTATTTCAACCCCAGATGGACGTACAACATTGGGGCTTAAATAAGCGGGCAAAAAATGAAATTCAAATTACCGTACCTGATAGTTTGTACGCTAACTTGTCCGTTTCAGTTACCGATATAGGGATAGATCATGATACCAGCGATAATATTATTTCCCATCTTTTACTTACAGGAGAATTAAAAGGAAAAGTAAATGATCCTGCTTATTATTTTTTAAACAACAGTGATTCCACCATGCAGCAGTTAGACCTCGTAATGCTTACCCATGGTTGGCGCAGGTTCAATTGGCAAAAGATAGCAGCGGGAGAATTTCCGGTGATCAAATATCCAAGAGACACATCTTACATGACGCTTTCCGGAAGGGTTTATGGTGCTACTCCCTCACAATTGGGCGCTGCAGGCAGCGTGATCCTGATGGTAAATCAAAAGAACGTTGGTCTCCAGGTTCTTACAGTTCCGGTGAGCCCGAATGGCTATTTTAATGATTCTTCGGTAGTTATCTTTGATACGGCAAGAATCTATTACCAGTTTCCAAAAAAACACGGTCTTTCTGATGTAAGTGTTCAGTTTATGCCGGGAAGGCTTTCTCCTTTTACCAATAATGCACCGGCAAGCGGATTTTTTGCCAATCACCTCGCAGATACCACGGGCAATCATTATCATGTACAACTGAATGATGCCCTTCAACGGGAATTAAAATATTTAAAAGGAAAAGTATTGGCAACAGTAACGGTGAAAGCGAGGGCTACTTCTCCAACAGCAGAAATGGATAAGAAATATACATCGGGTTTATTTTCCGGTGGCGATGCGCATGAATTTGATTTGGTGAATGATCCTTTTGCCGCTTCTTCATTGGATATATTTCAGTACCTGCAAGGGAAAGTGGCAGGCTTGCAAATTAACTCGACAAGTAACCCTCCATCGCTTTCGTGGCGCGGTGGCACACCCCAGGTTTATGTAGATGAAATTCCTACGACTACAGATATGGTCTCTTCGGTACCAGTATCTGACGTGGCTTATATAAAAGTTTTCCCTCCTCCATTTATGGGCGGCTTTGGTGGAGGTAGTGGTGGCGCTATTGCGATCTATACAAGAAAAGGGGGCGATCGCAAAGAAGAACCCGGCAAAGGATTATCAAATAATTCAGTGAGCGGCTATACTGCAATCCGGCAATTTTTCTCACCCAACTATGAAAGTATTAGTGAAGACAATGATAAGAAAGATCTACGTACTACACTCTATTGGAATCCAAGTATAGTGACTAC
>JBDTJV010000317.1:0-3045 GCA_039935675.1 Ginsengibacter sp.
AAGAATAAAATCTTCTAACAACGTTCCTCCCCGTTCACCGGCTTTCAATGAATTTTGATCATCATTAATTTTTAATCCCTGGTCGGTGGTCATAAATTCATTGGTACCATCTTCCATATCGGGAGAAAGATTTTGCATTTTTTTGTCAATGCTTGCTTTTTGTTTGGGTGCTGCCATGGTTTTTCTTTTTAGTATTAATTTTTTATTCTTTATCAAAAATGCAACCAAAAATTGATGGTTACTTTTATTTGCATCATCATCATTCAGCATTAAATTTTCTTTCTATAAAAAATATAAAACTTACCTGTCGGCAACACGAAAAATTGGCGTTAATTTTCTTTGAATTTTTTCATATTATATCAACCGCGCGGATAAACACGCTAAAAAAGATCAATTTAATCTTCTACAGATGTAAACCAGAACAAGAATAGCCTTTAAAAATCTTCTTCCAGTAAACGAAGAAATAATTACGATTTTTATTTTAGTCGAATGGGAAACCCAATGCAATTATTTACCTTGCTTTTGTTGGAGCTTTTATCCTGGTCATTTCTTTGTTGGTTTTAGGAATAGCTCTCGTTAAGAAAAGAGATTACGAAGCAGTGTAATTGGTGAATGATTTTGAAATGATATAATATGGCCCGGAAGTAAAATTTGACTTAATAACCTAAACAATAATTCACCCTAAGAAAAAATTATAATCCCATATAAATTGAACATCATGAACGGACTAATAACTATTCAAAGCGCCTTTCCTGTAAAAGAAACTATTAGCAGGCTTATCTCAATCATTGAATCCAGGAGCATGACTGTTTTTGGAAGAATTGACCACGCAGATAATGCGATAAAACAAGGACTGACGCTGCGGCCAACCGAATTAATCATTTTCGGAAATCCTAAAGCTGGAACACTTTTAATGCAAGACAAACAGATCTCCGGAATCGATTTGCCTTTAAAAGCATTGGCCTGGGAAGATGAACAGGGAAAAAGCTGGTTAACCTACAACGACACAAACTGGATTGCAGAGAGACACGCCCTATCGACAAAAAGTGATCCGATAATAAAAGCAATCACAGAAGGAATGACTGCCATTGCATTTAGCACTACCTATCTCGAAGAATAGATTTGTCGGAGTTTCTTGTGGAAGTCCAAACTATCATTTTACAAATAAACTATCAAATGATTCAAGCCGAACAGAGTCAAAAATGGTTACCAGATTTTAGAACATACATTGGCACTTTTTGTAACATTAAACCTTTAAGATGTCTTTCAATTTTGGAAAAAATATTCAAAAAAAATCTTGTTTCAATACATCTGAAATAACCAAACTAATGCTTCTCCTCTTCTCAATTCACATTCCCTGAAGCACCGCAGTAAAAAGCGTTTCCCTTGGTATCTACAACACAAGGATAAGTATTTATAGGACCCTCTGCCGTAAATGTCCAGATCAATTTACCTGTGGATGCATAAAAGGCTTTGAGCATATTGTCGCCCCTGTCAGTTATCAACATTCCATGTGCAACTACCGGGCCTGGCAGCCAGCTTTTTGGTTTGTTGCCGTTGTTGTTATAACTCCATTTTATCGCACCTGTAGCCAGGTCAAATGCAAAAGTGTTGCAATCATTATTGCCAGCAAAAATCAGTCCCCCTGAAATCACGGGAGAAGATAAAGAGCCTGAGGTTGTTTGACCGGAAACTCCATCTCCCGGACCAACTTCCGTTACCGGAGTTTTCCATATTAAAGAACCCGTATTTGCATCTACAGCATATAGCCCATTACCACCTGCATAAACAACACCATTTAATACAGTGGGCGAACATTGAGTATTCAAAAGTTCCGTGTACTTCCATTTTAATGTGCCGGTATGTGAATCAAAAGCAGAGAGTTGGGTTTTTTCAGAACAGATATAAACTGTTCCGTTTACCACGGCAGGATTAGACATAGAAATACCAGCATCATAATGCCATTTTGTATCGCCGGTAGCTGCATCCAAAGCATACAGGCCACCGTCAAATTCGGTAACATAAACGAGGCCCTCCGCGTATGTAGGGCCTGAAACTCTTGCTGCACCAATGCCCGGGAAAACGCTCCTCCATATAAGGCCTCCTGTTTTAGCATTGATGGCATATACGCCACCCTGGTAACTGTTTGTGTAAAATCCAACATACACTGTGGCGTCGGTGATATGCGGGGCGGTAAAATTTGTTTTAAGATTAAAAAACTTCCATTTAAGCAATCCTGTGGCTCCGTCGAGGGCATAAAAAGTGCCATCGCTGCTGCCTACATACACGATGCCTTCTTTATAAATCGGGTGGCTTACCTGGTAACCGGTATTGTATTTCCATTTCACCTTGCCGTTTGCGCAGGATAAAGCATATACATTTCCATTCGCGCTTCCTATATATACCAGGTTATTATTAGTAACAAGAACGGTGTAATCCCGGGTAGTACCATCATCCGCCGTTACTTTGTAAATGGCTCCATTAGTAAAATCGTTAACTGTTGCGTTGGCAGGTGAGATGGATTCTCCTTTGAAAATAATGGAAGGTTTCAATTTGGTAATATCAGCGTCGCCGGGAAGCACTACTGAAATGTTATTGTTGTCAATTGTGCCCGTTACATCTGTTACCATCCCTGCATTATCCGACGCTTTAAAGGTAAAATTGGTGATCTCTTTTACTGAAGTGAAGTTCGAAACCACAACGACATATCTCCGCGTACTGCCATCTTCGGCTGTAACGGTATAAACTACAGGTTGTGTATAATTGAATGTTTCCGAAGGTTGTGGTGTGATACTTTCTCCTACAAATTTGAGTAAAGTTTTCAGGCTATCCCGTCGGGCATTATGAGAAATCTGAACCAGAATACTATCGTTCCTGATAATTCCATCAACATACTCCGAATCACTTACTATCATTCCAAAAGATTTGATCTCCTTATCATGCGAAGGTTCATGATGTGGCTTTTTACGGCAGGCGGTCATAAAAATGCAACCCGTTAATATTAATAAAGCAGCTGTTTTGTTCATGGTTATTTCTTTTAAATTG
>JBDTJV010000318.1:0-7907 GCA_039935675.1 Ginsengibacter sp.
TTGTAGCACGTACGGGATTCGAACCCGTGATTCCTCCGTGAAAGGGAGGCGTCTTAACCCCTTGACCAACGCGCCATTTTGTTTTAAGGACGGCAAAGATAACCTCAGGCAGTTTTGTTGCCAAATAATTTTCTTTCTTTTTCACAATAATGTTGATGCTGTTGAGTTTTATTTTACTATTCTTTATTTTTTCTAAAAAGAATACATCTTTATGAAGAACAATGAGCATTTGAATTTAAAATAGATTCAAAGAAAAAAGATTTATTTTTCGCCAGGTATTATTTAATTTTCGTTAAATATATTTTATGAAAAAATCTGTTTTCCTTTTATTATCGTTTTGTTGGTTTACCATTAACGCACAGGATACAACTTATGCAGAAAGGCTCGGCTATCCCAAAAATGCGCGGGTTATTATTTTACACATGGATGATGCCGGGATGTCTTTAAGTTCTGATAGGGGCATTGAAAAAGTGTTTGAAAACGGTGTGGCTAATTCTACAAGCGTAATGATGCCTTGCGCCTGGGTTCCGCAAATAGTAAGATACATCAATGGTCATCCGGGAATAGATGCCGGTTTGCACCTTACGCTTACTTCTGAATGGAAAGATTATCGTTGGGTTCCTTTAGCCGGCGCATCGGTTGTTCCTGGTTTGATTGATTCAACCGGATCCCTTTGGAAAGATGTGGCAGATGTGGTAAAACATGCCAGCGCTGAAGAAGTGGATAAAGAGATAAGGGCGCAACTGGCCAGGGCTTTACAAATGGGATTTCATCCTACTCATTTGGATTCCCATATGGGCACCCTGTTTGCTTCACCTCCTTTCCTTGAAAAATATATTCAGTTGGGAATTGAAAAACAGATACCAATTATGTTTCCGGGCGGACAGGATGCAAATATTCAAAAGGAAATGTTTTTGACCGATGATCAAATACATTATTTTCAAAACCTTGGGAAAAAAATATGGAATGGTGGATTGCCTTTGTTAGATGATTTGCTCAACGGTAGTTATGACTGGAATCCTCCGGCACAGGTTGCAAAAGATGATATTGCCTTAACCAAATGGCGGGTTGCTATGTATGAAAAAGCTATGTTGCAATTAAAACCGGGTGTCACAATGGTGATCATGCACTGTACTGATCCTTCGCCGATATTTTCTCAAATAACAGATAGCGGCGATAAAAGAAAATCGGATATGCTCGCAATGCTTGATCCCGGGTTTAAAAAATTTTTGGTAGACAACGGATTTATTTTAACTACCTGGCGGGAATTAATGGAAAGGCGACAAAGATTAAAAAACTGATTTCTTTTTCAGAAAAAAGATTATTTAGAAAAAAGATTATTTATAGTAAACAAACAAATTGATCGGATTGGTGTTTTGCAAATAGCTTATTTTAAATCCAAAGAGAGACAAGTGTTAAGATAATGGCAGTAATCATTATGAACGATCCTAGTTTTAAAAACTGCCAACCGGAAATGGAAATGCCTTCCCTCCGAAGAACGGCAATCCATAAAATGGTAGCTAATGATCCAGGCACTGAAAGGTTTGGTCCTAAATCAATACCAATCAGAACAGCCCTGTGTAAGAGTTCAGGTAAATGACTTGCTTGTAAAACACTTCCTGCAATTAGTCCGGCCGGAAGATTATTAATCAGGTTACCGCCAAAAGCCGCTGCAAGTCCGGCTGATAAAGCCGTCAGATTAGGGAAGTCCTGCACATAATGAACTAATGTATTAGTAAGAATAGCTACCAGTCCTGTTTTGTCAATTGCCTCTACAATAACAAAAAGACCGGCCACTAAAAAAAGAATTTGCCAGGAAACTCCTCTTAATATTTTGCCTGGTTTCTTTTTTACTATCACCAACACAATCGAAGAGGTAATAATACCTGTGATAGCCGTTGGCAAGCCAAGTTGTATTTTATACGCAGAACATGTGAGCAAAACAATGCCGGTACTGATGATTCCAACGAGCGAAGTGAAACCCCCTTTTGTTAATGGTGTGACTGAAACTTCCTTCTCAAGCGGTTGGCTTAAATATTTTCTTTGGGTGAATCTTAATGCAAAATAGGTTACGGTAATTGAAACAATAGAAGGCAAAAGATACAAAGGCATCCATTGTAATAAAGAGGGAAGTTGGTTTTGATAGATAATCAGGTTGGCAGGATTGGAGATTGGAAGCAAAAAAGATGCTGCATTTGCCACAAACGCACAGATCAGCAAAAAGGGGAGAGGCTTTTTTATTTTCGCCGATTTTGCTGCTGTAGCTACTGCAGGTGTAAGCACAACTGCCGTGGCATCGTTGCTCAAAAAAGCGGTGGTAAGAATTGCTACTAAATAGATGAGAACGAAAAGTTTTGAGGAGGAACCTTTAGCAAATTTTGCTGCATTTGCGGCAAACCAGTCAAATAATCTTTCTTCCCTCGCTGTTTCTGCCAGCAACATCATCCCGGTAAGAAAGAGATAAACATCTACGCCTTTATTAATTGCAGACACACTTTCGTTCAGAGAAATGAATCCCAAAACAAGCAGCATCATTGCTCCTATGCAAGCCCAAATTGCTTCGTTTATTTTGAAAGGCCGGATGATGACACATAAAAAACATAGGAGTGAAATGATCCAGGTACCGGTATGATTCATATTTATTGCGTCAAAGATAGCATTCCCCTGATAGGCATTCAAGTTCCCATTTTTTCCTTCAAATTTTATGGACAGGTTAAAAAAAACTGAAAATGTCCATGAGATTGGGATATTCAACCTTTCCTGGTTTCTATTCCGGTTATTTGTGATTACCTTTGCGCCTCTTTTTAAAATATATTAATTTTATTTTCAGCTAAATGTATGAAAAGCTGCTAAAACTGGTTGAGTTCATCAATCAATGGCGTAAGCAACGAATATCTAATTCCAATTTTTTAATTATTGCAGCATCTGTTGTAGGAATCTTTGGCGGAGTTACTTCTTCGGTGTTAAAAGAACTCACCCATTATGTAGCTAATTTTCTCCAAAACGACCTTCACTGGAAATATAAGTTTTACCTGTATTTTTTCTTTCCGCTACTTGGTATTTTTCTTACTGTTTTTTATATCCGAACCTTTATTCGTCGAAGTAAATTTCAACATGGGATTTCTTCGATTATTTTCAATGTTTCTCATAATAACAGCAGACTTGATTTTCATAATATATACAGCCAGGTTATTTCGAGCGCTTTAACTGTTGGATTAGGTGGCTCGGCCGGTCTGGAAGCTCCTGCGGTAGCGAGCGGCGCAGCGATCGGTTCAAATATTGGTAGATTTTTTGGGTTGAATTACCGCGATACCACTCTTTTGTTGGCTTGCGGTGCAGCCGCGGGAATATCAGGAGCTTTCAACAGTCCTGTGGCAGGAATGATCTTTGCGATAGAAGTAATTATGCCTGAGTTTACTATTCCGGCTGTAATTCCTTTATTGATTGCATCGGCCTTCTCTTCTGTTATTTCTCAATTGATTTATAAAGAACCTCTTTTTGCTTTTGTGGCGCGTGATGCCTGGGCCATAAATGCAGTATGGTATTATATTGTTTTAGGAATTATTGTCGGACTTTATTCTGTTTTTTTCAGCCGGATCAACCGTACTGTTTTTAAAAGTTTTGGGAAAATAAAAAATCAATACCAGAAAGTATGGATAGGTGGTCTTAGTTTAGGAATATTGATCGCACTTTTACCGGCCTTGTATGGTGAAGGTTATATCACGATTCAAAAATTACTGAATGGAGATTTTCAATCACTCCTGGCCAACAGTTTTTTTTCAGAATATAAAGAAATATCCTGGGCGCTCTTAATTTTTGGTGCACTCACATTGATCGGAAAAACTTTCGCCTCGGTGATCACTATGGGGAGTGGTGGAAACGGTGGAATGTTCGGTCCCAGCGTAATAGTTGGTGGCCTCCTGGGTTTTGTTTTTGCTTTTGGTTTAAATCAAACGGGAATGTTACATCTGAATGTTACCAATTTTATCATCGCTGGAATGGCGGCTTCGATAAGCGGAGTAATGCATGCGCCACTTACCGGAATATTTCTTGCTGCAGAAATTACCGGTGGATATGCCCTGATGGTTCCTTTGATGATCGTATCAGCGATATCTTATTTTATCAATAAGGCCGTTTTGAAATATTCCATTTATACACTCAGCCTGGCTGAAAAAGGCGACCTTGTTTCCCAGGAAAACAAAGAGCACAGTGTTTTAAGAAAAATAAAACTTAAGTATCTGCTGGAAAAGGATTTCGTCATTCTTCGCCCGGACGATACGCCAAAAAGCAGGAGCGCTGACATTATTCATACCGATAGAAATATTTTCCCCGTAGTGAGCAATGACGGCGAGTTAAAAGGTATCCTATTCAGTGATCAATTGCTTGAACTCTTGCTAAGCAGCAAGCTTGAAGAACAAAATTGTCTTATTAAAGATATCACCCAGCCACCTAACAAAACGATCATGGTGAATACACCAATGAGAGAAGTAATGCGTTTGATGGATAGTTTGGATACCCGTATTTTGCCTGTCACGAATGAAAAAAATATTTACCTGGGTTTTGTAACTAAAAACAGCATTTTCAATAAATACAGGCATATACTTGCAAGGCAGGGAGAAATATTTTAGCCAAAAAAATCTAACTGAAAGATCCAATAATAAACAACTTGCGATAATTACTTTTCTAATTTTCGGGTAGTAAACAAACAAATATTTAAGATTTCTGTTCTTGCCTGTTTCTGAAATGGCATACATTTTTCAATTTTGATCAGATGGAATCAGCTCATTTCCCTGATGAAAATTTATACATTTTTTTTTTGGTGATTTTACACTTTATCTCTTCTTTAAATTTTTATTTTTAATAACGATCATGCTTATTCGTAAAATGACTTTTATTAAAATAGAAAAATTTTTCTAAAAATTTTTTATGGAAATCCTTTCTTCTGTGAATCTTAGAGAAAACTACAATTATGGAAGCCAATCAAATTTTACAAGCAAACATTCTTGAGATCATTTTTGAAGGGAAAAATAAAGCTTATGGCGCCTATTATCTTCGTAAGACTTACAATAAAAGAATTACAACGGCATTGATAGTGATGATCTCGCTGCTCTTGTTTACTATTATTATTTCTATGATCGCTGGTCGTTATAAAAGCGCGGCGGAATTGCTCCCTGTCTATGTTCCGGAAACAGATCTGCAAAAAATTAAAGAGGAAGAGATCAAAGCTTTGCCCACTCCGAAGATGGCTGTTCAACATGTTGCTACGATTAAATCTACTCCTCCAATCATCATTAAGGACAAATTGGTTGTAGAACCTCCACCCGAAATTAAACAACTGGAAGGAGCTAAAATTGATTTGAAAACAACCGATGGAACAGGAGATATTGGTGTAATTGCGCCGCCAACCCAATTGCAGGGCACCAATGTAGCAGCGCCCCCGGCCAGCAAAAAAACAGAAGATGATGCGCCATTTAAAAAAGTGGAAATAGAGGCCCAATTTCCTGGCGGGCCACAGGCGTGGCAACGATATATTCAAAAAGCGATCATGGCCAAGATGGACGAATTTTCTGACGCAGATTACGGAACATGTTCCATCCGGTTTATCGTGGATAAAGATGGAAATGTGAGCGATGTAAAAGCAACAACGATGGCTGGTTCACGTCTTGCAGAAATTGCTGTCAATGCTATAAGAAAAGGCCCAAAATGGACGCCCGCCATGCAAAATGGCCGCTATGTAAATGCCTACAGGATTCAACCGGTTACGCTTACTAAGCCAGATCAATAATTCTTTGTGGAGAGAGAGAGATTTGGTATTTGGAAATTTAAATGGAGAAGAATGTAACTATAATCTTCTTTGAGTTTTCATTCTCTGCCATTACATTATCTTTATCCCCTAAAGAATTTATGAGAATCGTTCATACAGAAATATCGCCGGGGATCAATAGTCATCTGTCTTTGATTGAAAGAGACGAATCTTTTTTCAACGCGCCTTTTCATTTCCATCCTGAATTTGAATTGGTTTATATCGTTGAAAGTTTTGGCAAGAGAATTATCGGCGACAATATCGAAACTTTTTCAGAAGGTGATATGGTTTTCATTGGTAGTGATCTTCCGCATGTTTGGTTAAATGATGAAATTTTTTATCAAAAAATGCCTCATCTCAAAGCCAGGGCTTTGGTGCTTTATTTTAATAAAAATATTTTCAGTCCTCTTTTTTATGAAATGAAAGAAGCCACGAGGATCAATGAATTTTTTCAAAATGCCGCCCGTGGGATTTCTATTAAGGGTAAAACAAAAGAGATCCTTGCCGGTAAATTAAAAGGTCTTCTTTTAAAAACCGGTTTTGAAAAGATAGTGGGGTTTTTTGAAATAATGCATATTCTTTCAACATCAGATGATATTAAATTCATAACCACTGAAGCATACAATCATCACCTGTATCATGCTGAAACGGACCGCCTGTCCGACGTATACAAATTTGTTCATCAAAATTTTAAAGATAATGTTTCATTAACGGCCATTGCTAATATTTCCAATCTGACCCCGCAATCTTTTTGTAGATTTTTTAAAAAAAGAACCGGGAAAAATTTCGTAGAATATCTTAATGAAGTTCGCATAGCTGCTGCCTGCAAATATTTGCTGGAAACTGATTGGAGCATTTCTGAGATTGCTTACAATTGTGGTTATAAAACCGTTTCGAATTTTAATAAGCTATTCAAAAACATTACCGGCGATAGCCCAAAAATTTATAGGGCAAACCGAATTGACTTGTTGGTTTAAGATTGCGAAATGAAAATCATGATTATTTCCTGCTTTACTATCGCAACATATTTAGTGTGATAACCTGTTGCTAAATTAGAATGAGGCATCAACTAGATCAAGCTTTTCAGGTAATTCTTTTATTCTTCTACTTTTAAAACCCAGACATAATTACTTACACTCCTCAATGAAGAAGGGATATTAATTTCAATTCCCTGGTTAGTTTTTTTCCAGGACAATTTTTTGCCGGAACCAAGCATCTTCACAGTCGTCTTTTTTTCAAAAGGAATTTTTGTGATCAAAATTTTATTTTCCGGGAAATTGGAAAGAAAAATAAACTGTGTTTTTTTATCTTTTGACTGAGTAAAATGAAAGTTGTTTTCGCCAAATACTGTGTACATCCTCGTTCCGTAAATCCCTTCTCCGTTGATTTTTATCCATGCGCCTATTTCCTTCAGCCGGTCATAAGCAACGGGATCAAAATCGCCATCCGGACCGGGGCCGATATTCAATAAATAATTTCCTCCTTTACTCACAATATCTACTAAATTATCAATGATCACTTTTGCGGGCTTATAAACATCTCCAGGCACATAACTCCAGCTATTTCCCATAGTCATGCAGGTTTCCCACGGATAAGGCAGACCTGCTTCCGGAATGTGCTGTTCAGGCGTAAGATAGTTTTGATAAACACCTGGAACGGCCCTGTCCACGACAATCACATCGGGTTGTTTGGCCCTCACTTCTTTTACCAGCCGCGGCATATCAATATCCTGGTTTTGTGGATTTCGTGCATAACGGCTTCCTTCTGATACTTCCAACAATTCTTCTTTCACCTCTTCATCTGTTTTCTTTCTTACCCAACCTCCGTCGAGCCAAAGGATATCTACTTTGCCATAATCCGAAACCAACTCATTGATCTGATTGTGTGTGTAATCCACAAATTTTTTCCATTGATCGGGATGCTTTTGAATGGAATAATTCGCGTTCCTGTCTGAAGCCGGAAATTTTTTCCACCAGTAATAATCACTGTGCCAGTCAGGTTTTGAAAAATAAGCGCCTACCCAAAAATTGTCTTTTCTGAATGCATTGAAGACTTCTTTGGTAATATTGCTTCTGGGATTAGTAGAAAATGGGCAATCCTTATC
>JBDTJV010000319.1:0-4591 GCA_039935675.1 Ginsengibacter sp.
TTGTTTTCCCAGTTTACCTCAGTAATATTTTGGGTAGATAACAAAACCTTCCTGCTATTTAACCAGCTACCACATTCAACAACCAGGTAATCGATTTTCCAGTTCGTATCGTCCATAATGTAATCCACTACTTTTCCCATTTCACCATCTGTAGCATGAATGGAATATCCTTTCACCTCTTCTGTGCTTCTCAAATGAGTATCTGCGTTGGGATCGGGTACATATTCTACGTTTTGTGGTGCAGCTATATCACTTTCATAAAGTTCGCTTGGCATAGATCCAAAAATTCCAGCGCCATGTGCATCATCGCCCCAATAATTATCCCAGGTATAATAGGTAGACAAAGCCGCTTCATTTTGCCGGGATACGGGTTTGTCGGTATCAATATCGGGACTATTTTCGATCTGATCTTTCGTAAGACCTACCGGGAATTGCTGATTATCCCAATCCGGTTGTTTTAAAACTTTTGGAGAAATAAGTACTTTTTTTTGTGAAAACCAGTTGCCGGTTTTCACAATCAGATAACGGATAGTCCAGGTTTGATCATCAAAATAGAATTCTTCAATTTTGCCGATTTCCCCATCTGTCTCTATCATAGAGAATCCTATAAGAGTTTCGATATTGCGTTTCATAAAATATTATTTAATTTTTAGAGTAATTAATAGAATACAATGATTATTCCAATAAAAGTAAAAAATAGAATAATATCTTAAAGAATGATAACTTTTGATAAAATTATTCCCGTGGAAAAGAAATTCTACAAATGGGAAATCTCTTAAAAATAAAAGAATATTACATGGAATATGGGTTGCTTTTGGTTTTAATACATGTGATTATCGTATTAAACAAAATTCATTTTTGGGTATTTTTTGGTGAGAATTTTTTCATCATCGGCGCCCAGCCAATTATTGAGCATGGTAGCATATACACTTTTAAAATCAACAGTATATTTTAGGTCGCCCTGGTTCAAGTCGTTCAGATCGGCCATTGGATTCAAAAGACCTTTTTCTTTTAAACCACCACCTATAAAAAACATATTGTTGGCAGTTCCATGGTCCGTGCCTCCACTCGCATTCTGGGCTACCCTTCTGCCAAATTCACTAAAAGTCATTACAGTTACATCCTCGAAACGGTTGTTACTTTTCAAATCTTTTACAAAGGCGCTGATCGAATCGTTCAGTTCGGTAAATAATCTTTTCTGTTGATTTTCCTGGTTCACGTGCGTATCAAAACTACCGAGGCTCACATAATAAACTTTAGTATTAATATCACTCAGAATCAGGGAACAGATCGTTTTTAAATTTTTACCTAATTGTGTCGGCGGGTAAACCTGGGAAGAAGGATGAAGCCGGCTTTGCTCGTAAATGTAATCAGCGCTGCTCATAGTTTCACTCAGGGTTTTATATAAATAATCTACTGTTTCCTCTTCGTGAGCATGGTTCGCATTTATTTCCCTGAAGTATTTTTCGTTGCTCGTATTGAAAAGTTTTTTTGGATCAGTTAATGCAAGTCCTTTCATGTTTTCGCCTTTCAGAGAAAGGCTTAGCACATCATCGATTTCCAAAGCCTGTGTAGGTTTGTCGCATCCGCTGCATTGTGCATCGAGGTACCTGCCTAGCCAACCAGTTGTAACATACTGATTGCTGTCACTGGCACTTTGCCAAATATCCATACTGCGAAAATGAGAACGGTCAGGGTTGGGATATCCTACGTTATTCATAATCCCCAAACTTCCTTCATCAAATAATTCTTTAAAATAAATCAATGCAGGATTCAGACCTGCTTCATCGGTTATTTGCAGAGCATCTTGTTTTTGTATTCCCAGTTTGGGACGTGATTTATAATAAATATCATTTCTGATCGGGATGACCGTGTTAAGCCCATCATTACCACCGCTGAATTGCAATACCACCATTACTTTATTTCCCGGTGGAACTACCTGCTTTTTTTCAAAGGCCTTCAAAAATTTTGGCATCATTAGCGATGCAGATGCGAGGGAACCGATCTGTAAAAATTCTTTGCGTTTGATGAGCATAAAATTGACTTTTTATTTCGTTTGTTCCTGGGGGTTATAATGTGAATGTCAGCATAACTGGTATTCAGGTGTGCTCATTAGTTCCACCATTGTTGATTTAATAAATCCTTCTCTAGAGGTATTATCTGTGTATCTTTTTAAAACATTTGGACTAATAGAATTTTTAGTTTGCAAAACCAGGTCATTGACCTTTGAAGCAAGGTTTTCTTTTGGAGTTTTGTCAAATACTTTAATTACCGAATCCCAATCTACATTTACCTGCAGCTGGTTGGGCTTTGCCTGTTTATCCGCTCCTTCCATTCCCATCATCACGTCATCGTCATCTTTTGGTCGAATTAAAAATTCCTGTGAATTAGTAAGAATTTGAGTCATTCTCATTCTAAACATTAGCGCGCTGCTGTCAATCCAGCTTTTACCGCCGGGCCAGCCGGCTACATTTGGGGGATAAAATAAAACCTGTCCCAATACCTTTTGAAATAATAATTGGAATTCAGGTTTTTCCATGTCCATCGGTATTAATCTTCTCACTCCTACCAATAATTCGACCGGCGATTTGATCCTTGTACCGATATTTTTAGGAGAATAAAACCATTCGCTTCTGAAGATATCATTCATTAATCTTTGGATATTGTAATTGCTTTGATAAAAACCGGCAGCGAGCGAGTCTATCTTTCCAGGATCGGGAATCTCATTTACAAAAAATTTGTAAATTTTCTGAGTGATAAACCGGGCTGTTGCTTTTTGCTCGAGAATGATATCAATTGCATCATCGCCATTAAAATCCCCCGTTTTGCCAAGGAAAGTTTTTTTCCCATTATCATGTAGGAAAGGACGATCTATAAAGTCACCTCGCATATTGAAACCCCATCCCGTATAAGCTCTTGCTCCTTCTTTTACATCAGTTTCTGTATAATTTCCACGTCCCATTGTAAAAAGTTCCATTACTTCACGCGCAAAATTTTCATTGGGGTGTTTTTTATTATTTTGTTGATTGTTTAAAAAGGAAAGCATCGCCGGGGTTTTACTTACTTCACGCAAAAGATCTCCAAAATTCCCCAATGCGTTTTGCCGGATTACATCTAATAATTGTTGTTGATAAAAAATATTCACTACCCTGCAGGCAAAATGTCCATGCCAGAAAAGGCTCATCTTTTCCCTGAGTTGTGACTCACTGTTGACCATTTCGCTCAGCCAGGTCAGGTTGAGATTTCTTATATCATCAGCGGATTGTTTCCGCATTTGTTTTTTTTGATCGGTACTTAGTTTTTGCATAGCGCCGAGATCCTGTATTCCCTTCATAATCCCATCCAAACTGCTGTTGGCTACATCAATAAATTCCGGCTTTTTTGAAGAGGTTTTTAATAAAATACTGTATAAATCTCCCTGCGAAATTTGGTCAAGTTGGTTGGCATTTTCTGCCATGGGTCCAAATCCGGCACGCCAAAGCAAATGCTGATTTTTTAATTGATTGGTCGGAGACATTTTGTAATTGATTAAACCTTGAAAAAGGTAGTTTTTCTTTATAAAGAAAAATAGACTGTAATGTCGTAGAAAAGTTTAATAGTTGTTTATATAAAAAATAATTCCAGGCAAAGAGAGATCTTCGCCTGGAATTATTATAAAAAAATAAACAGAAATAAGGGATATTTCTTCGTTTACTATAAATTTTGAAATTCGTATGTCACCAATACCGCAGGAAATCAAACACTTATGATTCCAGTGTAGCATCCATTGAAATATCAATGTCTGAACTAAGTGATTTAGAGATGGGACAATTTTCTTTGGCATCTTTTGCACACTCGTCAAATTTTTCCTGGCTGATTCCCGGAACTTTTGCCGATACAGTAAGATGTGATTTTGAAATAGCGCCATTGCCAAAAGTAATGTCACATTTGGTTTCTATTTTGTCCGGAGTAAATCCGGCTTCGTTTAGAACCAAGCTGAATTTCATCGAAAAACAGCCAGCATGAGCGGCTGCTACTAATTCTTCAGGGTTGGTGCCGTCCTTTGCTTCTCCAAACCTTGATGCAAATGTGAAAGGCGCATTGTTCAGTGTTTTCGTTTCTGTACTAATGGTTCCTTTTCCTTCTTTTGCTGTTCCCTGCCATTCGGCGTTTGCGTATTTACTCATCGTTTTTATTTTTTAAATTGTTATAAAAATCTGTTTAATTGGGTTATTTTTATTTTTTCAACCGATTGAATACCAGTATATTAATTGAAAATAACTACTATTTCTCCGTTTACTACGATTCATCTATTAAAACTCTACCGGCTTTGGTTTAGTCTGCATGATATCATCGATTTTTACCAAAATTTCTGGTGTTAACATATTCATCGTATCAATAGCTTTTAAATTATCTAATAATTGCTGCTTTTTGGTAGCACCTAAAATAGCGGTGGTTACATGCGGATTTTTAATGCACCATCCGATTGAAAGTTCGGCCATGGAAACTCCAAGCTCATTTGCAATTTCGTCCAGGTTCTTTATTCTTTTAAGACGGTCATCTGCCATTATTTTATCTTTTAACCAGCTCATTTCCGGAAGGGCAAGCCTTG
>JBDTJV010000320.1:0-7185 GCA_039935675.1 Ginsengibacter sp.
GTTGAAACCTTTTTTGGCAAAAAGCCACATAAAGGTGTTAATCCTGATGAAGTTGTTGCTATTGGAGCCGCCATCCAGGGTGGAGTTTTGACAGGAGAAGTAAAAGATGTTTTATTACTTGATGTTACTCCCCTTTCTTTAGGTATTGAAACCATGGGTGGTGTTATGACAAGATTGATTGACAGTAATACGACTATTCCTACAAAGAAAACAGAAACTTTCTCTACGGCCAGCGATAACCAGCCTGGTGTACAGATTCATGTTTTACAAGGTGAGCGCCCGATGGCAACTCAAAATAAAAGTCTTGGAACATTTAACCTGGATGGCATACCACCGGCACCTAGAGGGTTACCTCAAATTGAAGTAACATTTGATATTGATGCCAACGGTATTTTAAATGTTTCTGCAAAAGATAAAGGAACCGGAAAAACACACAATATCAGGATAGAAGCAGGAAGTGGCCTAAGCAAGGAAGAAATTGAAAAAATGAAAAATGAAGCTAAAGCCAATGAAGCTTCTGATAAGGCTGAAAGAGAAAAAATCGATAAGCTGAACCAGGCAGATAGTTTAATATTCCAGACTGAAAAGCAATTGAAAGAATATGGTGAAAAGATTTCAGCAGATAAAAAAGCAACTATTGAATCATCATTGCAAAAAGTGAAAGACGCACACAAATCTCAGGATGTAAGCGCTCTTGATTCATCAATTGCTGAATTGAATACTGCATGGACATCGGCTAGCGAAGAAATGTATAAAGCTACCCAGGGCGCTGGAAGCGAAAACGGCCAACCGAATCCAGAACAGGGCCAGCAGGAAAATGCAGGTTCCAATGCAGGGGGCGAAAACGTTACTGATGCTGAGTTTGAAGAAGTAAAATAAAAATTTAAAAGCTTAAAATAAAAAACCATCTTTTACAAGGTGGTTTTTTTTATTTTAAGAAAGATATGACTGGAAAAATTTTTTTCGTTTATGGGTGCTTGTTATTATCTGGTTAATTCTTACAATGGTAAGGAAAAATAAAAAGTACTTCCTTTATCTTCCTCGCTTTCGGCCCATATTTTACCTCCATGCTGATTGATGATCTGGCGCGAAACAAACAAACCTATTCCGAAACCACTAAACTTTATGGAAGATTCATCTACCCGATAAAACCGGTCAAAAACTTTTTCAATATTTAAAGGATTTATTCCAATTCCAAAATCAGTAAACGAACAAATAACCTGGTTTTCTCTTTTTTCCGACCGCACAATTACATGATTTTTACCCGGAGAATATTTCGCTGAATTGCTTACCAGGTTTGCAATTACCTGCTCTAACCGGATAATATCTGCATTTAAAAATACTTCATCATTTTGTTCTATTACAATCTCATGAGTAGTTATTTGTTGAAGAACGTGCAAAGTGTCGTGTAAAAATTTATGAAAATCAATGTTGGTTTTGGAAAGGTTCAATATTCCTAGACTAATCTTAGAAACATCCAATAATTCGTTTAACAGAAAAGTCAGCTTATTCGTAAATTGATCAATTTTGGTCAAATTATTTTTGACGACTTTTTGTTCATCATTGCACAATTCCAAAGTCAACTGCGTATAGGCTTTGATGGTAGTAATAGGCGTTTTCAATTCGTGGCTGGCAATAGAAATGAAGTGGTCTTTTTTTTCCTGGAGGAGTTTTGATTGTATCAATTCTACTTCTTTTTTTATTAGCATTTCCTCCGTTTCTTTCCGTTTGGAAATATCAGAAAGAAAAGCAATAAATAACCACCCATCGTCCATCCTCACATTTGAGATACTAAGATTAATATAGAACTCTTTCCCATTTTTGTGAAGGGCGGTTATTTCCACGGTTTTATTAAGTATTGGGCCTTCCGACGATCTTAAAAAGTGATGCATTCCATTTAAATGGGCTTCGCGGTATTGGGGGGGAATTATAGATTCGGCGAGTGTTTTCCCCTGGATATCTTCAAAGGAAAAACCAAAAATTTCTTCTGCTTTAGAGTTCCACTCCAGGATTTCCTGGTTTTCATTAATGATAATAATTGCATCGGGGCCGCGGTTTAAAAAAGCCTGCAACCTTCTTTCGCTTTCTCTCACTTTCTTTTCCGCTATCTGGTTTAAGGTCATGTTTTTGAAAACACCACGAGTATATTTGGGTACTCCGTTCAAATATCCACACCATGCCTGTCCTAAACCGATTACGGGTTCATTTCTACTGGATATAAAAGCAAATTCGATTTCTTTAATTTTATTTTTTTCAACAGTATCTTCCCGATTTTTTCGATATTTATCAAGGTAATCAGGGTGAATAAATTTATAAATGCTTTTACCAACCACATCCTCAAATTTATAGTCCAAAGTATTAAGCCATGCAGGATTTACCAATTCGATTTCTCCATCAATCTTCAAAAAATAGATCAAATCATGGGAATTTTCAAAAAGATCACGAAAGTGGTTATTAAAATTATTGCCTTCCATATGGGGGTTCAAAAAGAAGCGTAAAAATAGAAATAAAGTACTAGAAATTACAATTTGATTCTATTAATCATTAGGTAGTTTTTTTGTTTATATGCAAAAATGAAAATCCTGCCAATTTGTTCGTTTACTATTGTTTTTATTTTTAGTTAGTGTAATTTTTACATTTTAAATCAAACAGCATAAATTGTGCATCTTAATTAAACTAAAAATGAAAATCAATTTTTACCTAAAATATTATACGGTTTTTGGAGAGCAATTATTTATATCAGGAAATAATCAATTTTTAGGAGATAACGATCCTTCAAAAGCTGTATTAATGCAATGGTTTAATGAAGATTATTGGCGCGTAACAATTGATCTGCCCGTGAATTTTGATGATACGATCCATTATAGATATATTTTAAAAAATCTGGAGGGAATCCAGGTTTTTGATGGCGAAGAGAACCGGTTTATTGATCTGTCAATCCAACACTCAAAATCTTATTCTGTTTTTGACACCTGGAATGCAGCAGGAAACGTTTCGAATGTATTTTTTACAAGGGCTTTCCAAAATATTTTATTAGCACCGGTAAACCATATAAAAAAATCTAAAATAGCAAAAGCAAATCATATTTTCAGGGTGAAAGCGCCCTTATTACATTCGGGAGAAACTATTTGTCTTTGTGGTTCTACAAAGAATTTAAAAAACTGGGACGTTTCAGACCCCATCATACTTTCACCGCAGAATAACTGGTACACTACCAGCATTTCACTGGACGAAAATGAATGGCCTGCAAGTTATAAATATGGCATTTATAATATTGAAGAAAAAAAAACAGTGACATTAGAGGACGGCGAAAACCGAATCATCCGGCAATTTGAAGAAACAGATAAAGGTCTCACCATTTTTAATGATGGCTTTGTGAATTACCGTCCTAACCTTTGGAGAGGCGCTGGAGTTCTTATTCCTGTTTTTAGTTTAAGGTCAGAAAACAGTTTTGGCGTTGGCGAATTTTTGGATATCAAATTGCTGATCGATTGGGCGAAAAGAACCGGTTTAAAGTTGATTCAACTTTTGCCGATCAATGACACAACGGCAAATCACAACTGGCATGACTCTTATCCCTATTCAGCCATCTCTGCTTTTGCTTTAAATCCATTATTCATCAACCTGGAAAAAATAGCTGGTACCGAGTTTTCCAACCTCATACGACCTATAAAAAGAAGACAAAAAAAACTGAATGACCTCCAAAAATTTGATTATGAAGAAGTAATGAAATTAAAATTATCCGCACTGGAAAAATTGTTCAATGTAAAAAAGGAGGATTTAATAAATGATCTTGATTATTTTGAATTTTTTGAATTAAACCGGCATTGGCTTGTTCCTTATGCTGCTTTTTCTTTCTTAAGAGATAAATATAAAACCCCGGACAGTTCAAAATGGGAAACGCATCAAACCTATGACGAGCAAGAGATCCAGGATTTAGTTGCTCCCTTACAAAAACATTATGACCGGATTCTATTTTTCTATTTTGTTCAATATCATTTGCACTTGCAAATGAAGGAAGTAGCAGATTATGCGCATCATCAAAAAATAGTTTTAAAGGGAGATATTCCAATTGGAGTTTATCGGTATGGATGTGATGCATGGGTGAATCCAACATTATATAATATGGACGAACAATCCGGTGCGCCGCCCGATGATTTCGCTGTAAAGGGCCAGAACTGGGGTTTTCCGACATATAACTGGGAAGAAATGAGTAAAGATAATTACAATTGGTGGCGTCGCAGGTTCGATCAAATGATCAATTACTTTGATGCTTTCAGAATTGATCATATCTTAGGCTTTTTCAGGATCTGGAGTATTCCTTTGGATTCAGTTGAGGGAATTATGGGCCGGTTTGCCCCTGCCATTCCTGTAGATATCTCTGAATTTTATTCCAGGAATATTTCGTTTAATCATGATCGATATTGTAAGCCTTACATCACTCAAAATATTGTTGAAGGAATCTTTAAGGAAAGAACCGAAGAAGTGATAGAAAAATTTCTTGAAAAAACTGCTGATGGATTTAACCTTAGAGATTTTGTGAATACACAGGCAAAAGTGGTTGACTATTTTCAAACGAAACCAGATGGGATTTTAAGCCGGGGCCTTTTTGACTTGAATAGTAATGTAATTTTATTTGAAGAAGAAAATTCCAAAGGGCAAAAATTTCATTTCAGGATTGCGATTGATAAGACCTCTTCTTTTTATGAATTGGATAATTATACCAAAAGTATTTTATGGCCACTTTACATTGATTATTTCTATCACCGCCAAAATGATTTTTGGAAAAAAGAGGGCATGAAAAAATTGCCTTCATTAAAACGAACTACCAATATGCTGGTATGTGGAGAAGACCTTGGAATGGTTCCTCCGAGTGTGCCCGAAGTGATGAGTCAACTGGCCATTCTTGGGCTGGAAATAGAGAGAATGCCGAAGAATACCGGGACTGAATTTTTTCATCCCAAAGATGCTCCGTATTTATCTGTGGTAACTCCTTCCACGCACGACATGAGCACCATTCGGGGATGGTGGGAAGAAAACCGGGAACAAACTCAGCGATTTTATAATTATATGCTTGGCCAATACGGTGAAGCTCCGGCCATTTGTGAAGATTGGATCGTAAAAAAAATAATTTTGCAGCATTTATATTCCCCGGCTATGTGGAGTATTTTTCAACTTTCAGATATGTTGGGAATGGATAATAAACTTCGCTGGCCCAATCCGGATGAAGAGAGAATTAATGTTCCTTCAAACCCGGAAAATTACTGGCATTACAGAATGCATTTGAATTTAGAAGACCTTTTAAAAGAAAACGATTTTAATGAACAATTGAAAAAGTTCGTTAAGGAAAGCGGACGAGGTGAAAGTGAATAAAGTGTAATTTGCAATCTACCAAAAGTGACGAAGTCAATCGTAATTCCTAACAGAAATTAAATTTTTATGAACTTAAAATATAAAAAAATAAACCTTCCTTTTAAACATCCTTTCACGATTTCGACAGGAACTAAAACGCATCAACCCGCCTTATTAGTTGAGCTGGAATTCTTTGGCATCAAGGGTTATGGAGAAGCGCCGGCGATAGTTTATTATAATATTACTGTTGAAAAAATGATAGAGGATATTGAGGCAAAAAAGAAAATGATTGAAAAATTTTCTTTTACAGAGCCAGACAGGTATTGGCATTATTTGCATCACCTAATACCTGGTGATCCATTTTTAATTTGTGCCCTTGATATAGCTGCCTGGGATATTTATGGCAAAATGAAACGGAAACAGTTACATGAATTATGGCAACTTGATATTTCAAAAAATCCTTTGACAGATATCACGATCGGTATTGATACTGTTGAAAAAATGATCGCCAAAATAAACGAAAAACCGTGGCCAATTTATAAAATTAAGCTGGGTACTGAAGAAGATATTCACATTATAAAAGAGCTTAGGAAACATACCGATTCTGTTTTTCGCATCGATGCCAACGCTGCCTGGAAAGCTGAAGATGCGCTGGAGAAAATAAAAATTTTTAAAGATCTCAATGTCGAATTTATTGAACAACCCCTGGCAAAAGATGATTGGGAAGGAATGAAATTTTTATATGAACACTCCCCTCTCCCGCTGATCGCTGACGAAAGTTGCGTTTCAGAACATGATGTCATAAAATGCAAAGATCATTTTCATGGGATCAATATTAAGTTGACAAAATGCAGCGGAATAACGCCTGCGTTACGAATGATAAAACAGGCAAGAGAACTGGAAATGAAAGTGATGGTAGGCTGTATGAATGAAAGCTCTATTGGAACTGCTGCAATAGCACAACTATTACCATTACTGGATTATGTAGACATGGATGGTCCTTTGCTTCTTGCGGAAGACGTAGCAAAGGGGGCAACTTTTGATAATGGAAAGATTATTTATGGAGAAGGATATGGTCTTGGAATATCAGTGGATCCATTTTAAATTTCAACTCCCGTTCGCCACTTTTTAGTAACAATTATAATGTATTTACAGGTTTTTTTTCTTTTGATAAACAATCGAAAAGACTAAAACCTGAGTGTTGAGAATCCTGAAATTTCTTTTCGAAAATAAAGTGATTATAGTTGATATTTACTCGACAGCTGGTAACTGAAATTATCTTTGGATAGTTTTTTGAAAAGAAGTTATTCTCCTCCTAACAAAAAATTAAGAAAGATAGCAATTTGCTTGTTTACTATGGCTCCTAATCAATTTAATTTGAAAATTGGACCTTAAAATTGCAATGGAATCGGTCAAAAGACCTTTGCCTTTTTTGCGCAGATATATGCATTGAATGTATTATTGAATGTTTAAAACGCGACTCTGATCATTGCAAAGAATGTTCAAGGGCTTGCAGAAATTGTACTGAGCAGTCAGTGTATGAAAATGGCTGCTTCTTCATTTTATATAATAAAAAATGCTTGTCAATAATAAAATTAAGAAATCCGGATATTTATTGATTTACTATTTAAAAATAGGAGGCTTTTAATAATATTCGTGGTTAAAACAGGGAATGAAATTTCTAAATATTTTCAACTCTTTAAAACCCCTAAATTTGGTTTCGGTAGTAAATAAACAAATAGTTTTGATTCTTATTTTACGATCCAATAAATTAGAAGAATCGACAAACCAATAAACTTCTAAATAAGAATTATCAAACATTCATAAACAAAG
>JBDTJV010000321.1:0-5967 GCA_039935675.1 Ginsengibacter sp.
ATCAAGGTAGACAAAAAGGATAAAGATCGAAGCACGCTACATCATGTATTAATTTATGAACAAAATAATCCTTTGCAGGACAATACGGTTATTTCAGAAAGCGGAAAAATGTCTATAAGTGATGATAAAAAGTTTCTTCAATTCAGGCTGGAAAATGGGAACCGGTATGAAGAAAAGGGAAATTATAATAATAAAAATAACGAATTTATACAGTTGAGTTTCAGAGAATATAATAAGCTTTTTGATCTAAGCCAGCTAAACCTTCAAAAGACTTCTGACAGCCTTTTTATGAATAACATTCGCATGAAAAATATGCGGCAATTAAATGTTGACCTGGATTCTTTAAAAAAAGTTCCCGATTCTCTTTTTAAAAGAAACAGTAAAGAATTGGGCTACTACGTGCGCTATCAGCAATTTAAAGATAGCGTTTCTAAAAAGAAGGATACAGTGGTATTAAAAGCTCAAACTGTTTTGACAAAAACAAAAAAGCCAGCTTCAAAAAATGCTTCTTTTAGTTCCCTGATACCTGACACGCTGAAGAGTACGGTATTTACCCAAACGCTTAACCAGGTAAGTAATGCAAGAAACGTGGTTCAGATCGAAGCCGAAGATTATAAAAATCAAAGAAACGATTATACCCAACACCAGATAGAATGGCACAAAAAATTATCTCTATCTATTGCCTGCCTGGTATTGTTTTTTATTGGGGCACCGTTGGGTTCTATCATAAGAAAGGGAGGATTGGGATTGCCCTTGGTGATGGCATTACTTTTCTTTATGATCTTTTATCTGCTGAATATTTTTGGTGAAAAATTTACAAAAGATCATGTGCTCATTCCTATTATTGGAATGTGGCTTCCGGTGATCGTTTTATCTCCTGTTGGCTTTTTTCTTACTTACAAAGCGATGCACGATTCCCAGCTGTTTAATAAGGAATATTATTACCGTTTTATCAAAAATCTAAGAAAGGGATTTGTGTCTCTTTTCGGTAATTTTAGGAAAGAAAAAATCGCCTAAAAAAATAGTTGCCCTATGCTTGCAAGCAAAAAATTAAAAGCTTTTGTAGCCACTACAAATCCCGGGAAGGCAAAATCATTTTATAAAGATATTTTGGGGTTACGCCTATTGTATGAAGATGATTACGCCCTGCAGTTTGATGCAAATGGAACTCCATTAAGAATTACAACTGTTCAGGAGCTAAGCCCGCAGGAATTCACTATTTTGGGATGGAACGTTGATGATATTTCTTCAACTATTCGGGCACTAAATGACCAGGGTGTCTCTTGTATAAAATATAATTCTCTATCCCAGGATGAGGCCGGGATATGGATTTCACCTGGGGGGTCAAAAGTTGCCTGGTTTAAAGATCCGGATGGAAATGTTCTTTCTCTCACCGAAATGTAAACCTGGATTATTCCTTTATTTACTGCAAAAAGATATGTTCTTAACTGCATAAATTGACTCAGCCTTTGCAGTAGAGGCAACATAAGCTACAACTAAAACAAAGGCTGATAAATTGAAAAGCAATCTGGTACAAATGTAAAGAATACCTGATTGTAAACCCAAATATTTTATGACAATTATTTGCAAAATCGGGAAATTTTTGAAGCGGAAAGAATGAGGTAAAAAGATTTATATTCGCTTCTTAATTACACTTATAAAAAAACCATCACATTTATGGAAGAATGGAAAGAATACCACGAAAAGAATAAGGAACGGTTTTTAGATGAAATGATGCAGCTTCTCACTATACCTTCTGTCAGCGCAAAAAAAGAGCATTCAAATGATATGCAGAAATGCGCAGAAGCCGTAAAAGAAAGTTTGTTGAAAGCGGGTGCAGACATGGCCCAGGTAATGTCAACCGATGGCTTTCCGGTAATATATGCAGAAAAGATAACTGATAAAAATAAACCAACCGTTTTGGTATATGGCCATTATGATGTACAACCTGCTGAGCCGCTGGAACTGTGGCATAGCAAGCCATTCGAGCCGGTTATCAGGGATGGAAAAGTATTTGCACGCGGATCGGCGGATGACAAAGGACAGTTTTTTATGCATGTAAAGGCATTGGAAGTAATGTCAAAAACCAATACTCTTTTTACCAATATCAAATTTATTATAGAAGGTGAAGAAGAGGTCGGGTCTCCAAACCTGGGTAAGTTTGTGGCACAAAATAAAGACCTGTTAAAAGCCGATGTAATCCTTATAAGCGACAGTTCTATGATCAGCCTGGAAAATCCATCGCTCGACATTGGTGTAAGAGGCTTATCCTACATCGAAGTAGAAGTGACAGGCCCCGAAAGAGATTTGCATAGCGGAACATATGGTGGCGCTGTTGCCAACCCCATTACCGTTTTGGCCAAGATGATCGCAGGCTGCCATGATGAAAATAATCATGTTACCATACCTGGTTTTTATGACGATGTTTTAGAAGTACCTGAAAAGGAAAGAGAACTGATGAAGAAAGCTCCGTTTGATGAAAATGAATTTAAAAAAGAGACCGGTGCTAAAGAATTATGGGGAGAAAAAGGATATACTACTAACGAAAGGACAGGTATCAGGCCCACACTGGAAATAAACGGAATTTGGGGAGGATATACCGGCGAAGGTGCTAAAACTGTATTGCCTTCAAAAGCAACAGCGAAGATTTCTGCCAGGTTGGTACCCAACCAATCATCAGCAAAAATGACTAAAAAATTGATCGATTATTTTACCTCGATCGCTCCGTCTTCTGTAACAATTCATGCATTTGAACATCACGGCGGCGAGCCTTATCTCACGCCTATTGACAGCAAAGGTTACAAAGCAGCAACGAAGGCCATTGAAACAACATTTGGAAAAACACCTGTTCCGGTTCGAGGCGGTGGAAGCATACCAATATCTACTATTCTTGAAAAAGAATTAGGCGTCAAAATAATATTTATGGGGTTTGGCCTGGATAGCGACAACCTGCATTCGCCTGATGAAAAGTACGGAATAGTCAATTTCAATAAAGGAATTGAAACGATTCCCTATTTTCATAAATACTTTGCAGAATCGTTTCAATAGAAAACATTACACAGCACTAAAAAAAGATTTTTATTTTTTTTCGCCTTCTTTTTCAGGGGCGGCTTTAACTTTGCTATTTTTGGTGGTTGGTCTTGTTTTGCCAAAAGAGCCCATAAAAATTTTGCCCTTTTTTGTTTTTTTATCTCCCCTTCCCATATTGATTAACTTTTTTAAAAATGATAAAATAAAAAAGCAAGACAATGGTTCATCTTGCTTTTACAAAATCTTCCGAAAAATCAGATTTTTGATGACAGCTCTTTACCTGCTTTAAATTTGGCTACTTTTTTAGCTTTAATTTTAATAACAGCACCAGTCTGAGGATTGCGTCCGTTGCGGGCAGCCCTTTTGCTAACTGAAAAAGTTCCAAAACCTACTAAAGTAACTTTACCGCCACTTTTTAAGGTTTTAGTTACTGCAGTAGTGAAAGCATCTAAAGCAGCATTAGCCTGGGTTTTTGTAATTTCTGCATCATCGGCCATTTTGGCGATTAGTTCAGCTTTGTTCATAATAATTTATTTGATTTTTTAAACAGCGACAAATATAGAAGGTTTTTTGATGTAATGATATTTTTATACCAGTTTTTTTAAATAAAATGTTATCAAATGCAGTATTGATAGGCTTTTTAAGGATAATAAGGAAATCTACTGCTGATTATTACGCAATTTTTCGTTTTTATTTGGAAAAACAGAATGAAAATCTACGATATTTATTCTTTTACTGTAGACCGGTAATAGAGTGTATTACAATTTGTATCCTCAAATATTTTTTCGCATTCTTCCAATATTTCTTCTCTTGTTACGGATTTATATTTATCTAATTCCGTATTCATCAGGTTAACATCACCCAGCAATTCATAATTAGCAAGACTATTGGCCCTGTTGATCAAACTGATATCTTCAAAGGCAAGCATGCTCTCCGTTTTATTTTTCGCTTTTTCCAATTCTAAAACGCTGATCACTTCTGTTTTAATTTTTTTCAATTCAACCATTACAGCAGCCTCAGCCTGTTCCAGGCTTATGCCTTTCAAAAGACGTCCATCGATGCTAAGAAGACCTGGATCAATACTACCTGAATGAGAACAATCAATGCTGCTGAATAATTGTTGCTCCTTCACAAGGCTTTGAAAAAGCCGCGATGAAGTACCGCCGCCCAAAATTTCGGTAATGATCTCTGTGGCGTAATAGCCATTGTCTAAGCGGCCGACAACGTGCCAGGTTTTATACAATGCATCTAAAGGAACAGCTTCAGCTACTTCCATAATTCTCGATTCTTTTTGGGCCGGTTCCTGTGGAAGATTCCTATCGTATTTTTTCCCCGCAGGAATATCGCCAAACCATTTATTGGCCAATTCTTTTACCCGTTCTGCTGATATATTTCCAGCTACTGTAAGTATCGCATTCGAAGGAGTATAATGCTTTAAAAAGAAATTTTTCACATCCTGGAGCTGGGCATTTTCTACATGGCTTAGTTCTTTACCGATCGTCATCCATTTATAGGGATGCACTTTATAGGAAAGCGCTCTCAACTTGTGCCAAACATCTCCATAAGGTTTATTGATATAATGTTCTTTAAACTCTTCGACTACTACTTTGCGTTGTACTTCCAGTGATTCTTCATTAAAAGCAAGTGAAAGCATCCGATCACTTTCCAACCAAAAAGCAGTTTCAATATTTTCTACCGGAAGCTGACAATAATAATTAGTAAGGTCATTGCTTGTATAAGCATTGTTTTCGCCGCCGGCCATTTGCAAAGGCTCATCATACGATTCAATATGAAGGCTGCCACCAAACATGAGATGTTCGAATAAATGCGCAAACCCTGTCTGGGATTCACTTTCGTCCCTGGCGCCTACATCATACATCACATCTACCACTGCCATAGGCGTGGTTTTATCTTCATGAACGATCACCCTTAAACCGTTGTCTAAAACAAATCTTTCAAATTTTATCATACAGGTGCAAAATTGCGGTAATCAAATGCAATTGCCAAAACATAAAAATGGATGAATGGCCTCTAAATGATAAATTAAAAATTACCCTTAATTGTTAGTTTACTATAAATGCTGAGCCATTTGGAAATAATTTTTGCAGGATTTCTATTGAATTATTCATTTCCGGATCATGAGGTTCCTATGGATTTTCGAGTAAATTTTGTTCATCCATAAGGTTTAGATCTATCGATTCCATTCCTGAAATTCCTTCGATAGATCCTTTTACATGTGCTGCATTCAACAATACCTTTTCTAATTGTTTTTCACGGGCTTTCCATAATTTTTCCATAGCTGATCTTTCAGAAATGATGCTCATTTTCATTGCTACAAAACCTTCGCGAATCGCTTTCCACTGTTCGCTGAATTCGTTGCTAGTAAGATAACCGTAAAGCAAATGCATTTTATCACCTTTGTTTTCATGTTTTTTAGAAGAATTATAAATACGAATAACCGCATCGCGCAAAACGTTGGCCAGTGCTTTTACTTCAGAAAATGTACAGATCCAAACACCTTCTTTTAATCCGAAGCAATCCATTTCTTTAGGCATTGTTTTAGTAACCAGTACCGCAATATCAGCGCCTGTACTGCGCATATCGGTTTTAAATTTTTCGATCCAATCGCCTCCAAAGTCCTTTGTGCGCTTGCTTTCATAAATTATTTTGCCACATTCCTGTCCGTAATTATTTCTGACCAGCTGTATGCAATCAGCACCCCTGATTCCTTTGCCTACTTCAGAGATAACATCAAATGGAAACGCGTTTCTTAGTATTTCTTCTAAAGCCACTTCCTGAACTTCTCCCTGTAATTGCATGGAAACCTGGTCCTGCTTACGTTTCATTTCCTCCACCAGTTTTTTCTGATCATTAAGTTGTTTTTCCATTTCCTTAAATCTCAATGATTGCTCCGTTTCCTTTATTTCATTTTTTTCT
>JBDTJV010000322.1:0-3288 GCA_039935675.1 Ginsengibacter sp.
GCCAGGGTTCTACGACAATTGTATCGCCTTCTTTATAAGCCCGCATATGAAGCTGACAAACCGTATTTTTTTGCCATGGGCCATGGGCGCGGCCGTCAACGTACATACTGCACGATCCACAAATACCCTCGCGGCAATCACTGTCAAAAGCAATCGGATCTTTTCCTTCACTGATCAACCTTTCATTCAGCACATCAAACATTTCGAGAAATGACATTTCAGAAGAAATATCTTTTACTTCAAAGGTTTCAAAAGAACCTTTTGATTCCGCATTTTTCTGCCGCCATACTTTTAGGTTGAGATTCATATTGTAATGTTCCATAATTAAATGTTTTCTATATAAATATAATTAGTCGCTCTTTCTATTCTGCCTCCTGTTGGTAAAACGTCTTTTGCAAGCTTTCTATAAGCAGGCGTATTTTTAAACCTTGGTACATCTTTGCTCCCAACGATTCTTGCATCAATTTTATAATTAATAAACTCATTTTTTAAATACACAATTGTTGAATAAATCTGGACCACGGCCTTATTTAAATCTCCTCCTTTTAATTCGATAAAAATGACTCTTTTTAAATTTTCACAGTCCATCAAATAATCACATCTCTTCTCTCCAATATCTTGATCTAAACATTTATCAATCTTTACTTTTCTAATTAAAAGACCAAAGTGATTATTCAAATTATATTTCTTTCCATTCTCCTCAGCAACACAAACTTTTCTTTTATCATTAAATTCAATGCATTTAGCAGGTATTAAACTCATTTTGGTACTAATTCAATATTTAATAATGCCTCAAATTGTTCATTTAAAGTGTTCGTTACACCATCAATTTTTTCAGCTTTTATTAATCCTTCTTCTCTATCCACAATATCTTCAGAAGTACCGTCTGACAAAAGCATGTAAGCTGATACATCCTCTGGATTTACCCAATATTTTTTATCAATGATTTTATTTACTTCCACTGGATCTTTTTGAGCTACACTATAAGCATACATCATATTATTAAGTGATGTTAAGATGTAAGGACTATGAGTAGTAATTAGTAATCTACAGTAATAATTGAATCCACTCCCAACCTCAAATTTTATTTTTGAAATGAAATGTTCCATTATTTTTTTCTGTGTTGTTGGAAAACAATTTAATTCAGGTTCTTCAATAATTATATATGGCTGATTTGCATAGTGATATATTCGATTGGATGTAGGAAGCATTGATTGGACAATATTATCAAAAACTAACAACATTGGGATACCACTGCTTATTGCACTTGCAGCATCTTCCATTTTTATCTCCTTACCATTTTTCAATATAACTATATCGCTATCATTGACATATTTGTATTTAATACCCAATATTGGGGTGTAATCATATAGACCTTTTGCTAATTTGGCGTTCATGAGGTGTTGCCCAAAAAAGAAAAATAATTCTGTAATGGGAACTTTTAAACCAGCCAAAGCGTTTATTGAATTTTTAAGTAAGATTGCTGCCTCCCGATAGGAAGGAATAAAACCCATTACCCGAGTATCCTTTGCCCTATTTTCTTTCTCTCCTTTAGTAATAAAAATTTTTTTTTCTTCATATTTAAAATAATTACAAGAATCATCGAAGTCAATAATTGTATTACTTTTTAGATAGCTTGTTAAACCATGAAATTTCAATTGTTCTTCAAAAGCGACTTCTTTAAAATTATGAATTTGTTTGCTTTCATCCTCAATAACCACGTCGAACATTTCTTTAATAAGCGATAAAATTTTTGCAACACTACTCTTCCCAGTACTTTGATCGCCAATAAAAATATTTATCTTTCTAAATTCAAAAGACATATCCTTTATTGGCCCAAAATTTTTTATCGTAAGTCTCTCCGTCATATTTTATTTATAAGAACGTTGCGATGGCTGCACCAACTCAAAAGTCAATTGTTCTTTATTTAAAACTTCTCCCTCGGGCGTATATTCCCATGCTGCTACATAGCTAAACTCATCATCTATTCGCAGCGCTTCTCCGTCAGGTGTCTGACTTTCCTCCCTGAAATGGCCACCGCAGCTTTCTTTCCGGTTCAAAGCATCTATGCAAATTAATTCACCCAGTTCCAAAAAGTCTGCGACTCTGCCAGCCTTATCCAATTCCGGATTCATTTCAAAAATCTCGCCCGGAATTCTCACCTTTTCCCAAAACTCTTTTCTTAATGCTTTTATTTCTTCAATAGCTTCCGTCAATCCCTTTGCATTTCGGGCCATGCCACTTTTTTCCCACATAATATGTCCTAACCTTTTATGAAAGCTATCTACTGAATCGGTTCCTTTTACATTCATCAATTTCTCAATCCTTTCCTTCACAGCGTTTTCGGCTTCTTCAAAAGCAGGATGCGTTGTTGGGATCGCGGGAGTGCGAATTTCGCTTGCCATATAATTTCCAATTGTGTAAGGGATTACAAAATATCCATCGGCTAATCCCTGCATTAACGCGGAAGCTCCAAGCCTGTTAGCTCCGTGATCGCTAAAGTTCGCTTCTCCCAGGCAATACAAACCTTGAACAGTGGTCATCAATTCATAATCTACCCACAATCCGCCCATAGTGTAATGCACTGCAGGATAAATTCTCATTGGCACTTCGTAAGGATTTTCGTCTGTGATCTTTTCATACATCGCAAACAGGTTTCCATATTTTTCTTTGATAACACCTTTGCCTAATTCTTCAATTTCTTTTTCAGATGCATTGGATAATCCTTTTTTATGTGCTTCTGTTTTTCCATAACGTCTGATGGCATCTGCAAAATCAAGATACACCGCTTTTTTAGTAGTGCCAACACCATAACCTGCATCGCACCTTTCTTTGGCAGCACGCGAGGTTACATCCCGCGGGCCGAGATTTCCAAAAGCAGGATATCTTCTTTCCAAATAATAATCGCGTTCATCCTCGGGAATATCGTTTGGTTTCCTGTTATCATTTTTCTTTTTTGGTACCCAAATTCTTCCATCATTTCTCAGGCTTTCACTCATTAGCGTCAATTTACTTTGATGATCTCCTGTCACTGGAATGCAGGTCGGGTGTATTTGAGTATAACATGGATTGGCAAAGTAAGCGCCTTTCTTGTGTGATTTCCAGGCAGCGGTTACGTTGCTTCCCATTGCGTTGGTACTCAAAAAGAAAACATTTCCATAACCACCGGAACAAATCAATACCGCATGTCCAAAATGTCTTTCTAATTTTCCGGTCACTAAATTTCTTGCAATAATTCCTCTCGCTTTCCCATCAACTTTTACGATATCATGCATTTCATGACGGGAA
>JBDTJV010000323.1:0-2587 GCA_039935675.1 Ginsengibacter sp.
CGGTTAAATATTCCAATATTATCAAGACCAAGAAAACCACCATGAAATATATTATTGCCACTGGCGTCTTTACGATTGATCCACCAGGTAAAATTGATAATTAATTTATGAAAGATCTTTTTCAAAAATCCAATATCTCCTTCTCCCTTAATTGTTTTCTCGATTTCAAATATTTGTAGAGCAGCCCATGCCTGCACAGGAGGATTCACATCACTAAAATGCCATTCATAAGCAGGTAACTGGCCGTCCGGTTTCATATACCATTCACGCATGATCAGCAACAACTGATCTTTGGCAAAATTAGGATCCATCATTGCCATTGGAATACAATGAAAAGCCAGGTCCCATGCGGCATACCATGGATATTCCCATTTGTCAGGCATTAAAATAATGTTCTGATTTTTCAGGTGTTTCCAATCGTGATTTCGTCCAAAAAGTTTTGCATCATTTACTGGTGTGATGCCATCGCTGGTTGTGAGCCATTTTTCTACATCATAATGATAATATTGTTTGCTCCAAAGCATTCCTGCGAGTGCCTGCCTTTGAATCTTTTTTAATTCCGGGGAAATATTTTTGGGTAGAATGGCATCATAAAAATCATCTGCTTCTTTTTTTCTGGAGGAAAAAATATTTTCAAATCCCTCTACAAACGGGTTTTCAAATTCTTTATCCGACAGCCGGAGATAGATTTCCTGTGATTGGCCCGGTCCTATCTGAAGATCATAAACGGGAGAAAACTTTGTACCAGAATTTCTATTGTGAAGCTTTTTAATATTTTTTCCCTTAATGATGGCTTTTTGAAAAGCATCTTTTACAAATGGCGTTTCATTGGGTGTGCCATTGACCTTTTTCATATTGGTCACATTATCCGTAAATAAAGTGATGCGGGGAGGTTGAAAATATAAATAGTAAGTTCCTAAGCGTTCATGTGAAGCTTTTACAGAAGTATTGTTTATGGTGGTAATATTTGGTTTTTCTGACAGGTTTTGATTGCTGGCACGGTTGTAAAACCACAGAGTGGGAAGTACGGTTATTCCCGCACTTTCGGTAAAGCGGTTCACAACGCTAATTTTAATAAAAATATCCTGTGAATCCTGTTTTGCATAAGTTATGTAGACATCGAAATATTCATTATTATCAAATATGCCGGTATCCAGGATTTCATATTCAGGTTCATTCCTTGAACGCTGTTTATTTTCTTTTTTTATATTTTCATACGGAAATTCCTGCTGAGGATATTTATACAAATACTCCATATAATAATGCGTAGGCGTATTGTCCAGGTAATAATAAAGTTCTTTTACATCTTCGCCGTGATTTCCCTGGCGGTTTCCCAGGCCGAAAAGACGTTCTTTAAGAATCGCATCTTTGCGGTTCCATAAAGTAACAGCAAAGCATAAATTTTGAAAATAATCGGAAATACCTGCGATACCATCTTCGCCCCATAGATAAGAACGGAAATGGGATTGGTCGAATGGAAGGTAATTCCAGGCATCGCTTGTCATGGAATAATCCTCTCTTACCGTTGCCCATTGGCGTTCGCTTACATAAGGTCCCCATCGCTCCAGCGGGATTTTTTTATGTGAATTTTCTTCCAGCCTGTGTTGTTCTTCTGTCATTCGTTTTTCTTTTGATATTGAAGTTTATTATCCTATACTAAAAAATCAAATTCTTCCTTGCAGATTTCATACCACTGTTGGCAAAGTAAATCAATCCTGATTTAAAATGATGCGAAAATGGGAATGTAGAATTTGTTTATAAGAAAATTTTCTGATGATAAAAACCTGTTATCAAATCATTCAATTTTCCGGTAAGACTTTTTGAACATAACACAGTAAACTAACAAATATCTTCAAATATTATTTTGGTAAATATGGTTATTTTACCACAACTTCTTTTATCACTTTTTCACCCAATTCCTCATTTACTCTTTCGATGATCTTTGCTTTCTGGTAAACTAATTCGTTTTTTAACGGGGCAATATTTGTATAGATAAATAGGGTGGAATTAATAATTTCGATCTTATCGGTATAGTTCGCAATGGTTTTTCCCATGATTTTTTCCCAGGCATCTTTTATCTGCATGGCCTGAACACCGCTTTTTAGTTTGCTCTTGTTCAGAAATTCTTTTAAGGCATCGCCGATCGAAATCTCCATTTGGTAAAGATAAATTTTTAAAAATAGAACTCAGATCAATCATCCAATGTGATGATCTGTATCGGCTCATCAAATGCCGAGAGTGATTCACCTAATCTGCCTGAGTGAGTATCTGTTATAAAAACCTGTCCCTTATTCTGGTTGCAAACATATTCCAATAAATTTTTGATCCTGCTTTCATCTAATTTCTCAAAAACATCATCCAATAATAATACAGGGGGATAACCTTTCGTCTTTTTCAATATTTCAAATTCAGCAAGTTTGCAGGCAAACAACATGCTTTTCCTTTGCCCCTGGGAAGCGATTGCCTTAAACACATTCTCATGTAGCAAAAAGACGAGATCATCCTTGTGCGGGCCGACATTGGTGCGTTGTGTAAGCCTGTCTTTTTGCCGGGAAGCAATTAAAAGTTCTTCGAAATTACTTCCATT
>JBDTJV010000324.1:0-2914 GCA_039935675.1 Ginsengibacter sp.
AGGTATTTTTTATTACCGGTAATAGCATAAGTATTTGCCAGCACTTCATTCATTCCTCCATATTCACAAATCAGCATCTTTTGCATCTGTTGCTCATCCAGGTTTTTTATTGTATTACCAGCCCAATTCGCAAATTTTTTCTGCACTTCCAGAGCTTCCTTATTATGACAATAAATATAAACATCCAGCAGTCCTGCCATTATTTTATGCACAGTGTACCATGGAGACCATCCGCCGTTAAGATCAAATCCTCCGGACTTTATGTTTCCCTTGGCCACTTCTCCGAAAATACTGTCTTCATTTGGAATAGCTCCGATATATCCTGTACCACGTTTTTGCTGGCAAAGAGCTAATTCACTTACGATATAATTCGCTCTTTTAAGAAACTCAGGATTTCCGGTGGCAGCGTATGCCATAGCACAAGCAGATAGGTAATGACCAAGGCTATGTCCTGCCAAACCTGATGATTCCCATCCTCCATACACTGAATCTTTAGCTTCCAAACCGGCGTGGGTGCGGAAATGAGCCAAAAAACGATCAGGTTTTAATTCAAGAAGATATTTTACATCGTTTTCCATAGACGATTTAAAAGGACTGTTCAGTAACTTAACGTCTTTTAAGTCAAATGCATAGGCATTCTCCTGCACTACCGATTTTATGGTCATTCGCGATTCACCTTCATCGGGAACAAAAGATTGCGCCATTGTGGTAAAACCTTTTCCAAATAAAGTAATCAGGACGCCTGAAATTATGAGTAGCTTTTTCATAAGAAAATTATTTATTGTTTTTAAAGATCAGCACCGTTTTAACAGACGGGAAAGGAACTCCACGATTGCGTTTTGTTTTTTTCATATAGATACTGATTTTCCTGCAATCGTTTTCTATTCATTACAATTATTTATTTGGCTTCTATTTCTTTATAAAATTTCCATTGTGGCTGATAGTCGGCTGTAAGCGGAAGCTTTTCTAAAATATTTCGAACCATTTCTACCGGCATATTGTTTTCTTTCAGAATAGCGCTGTGGAAATCAATATCTGACATCTTTCCGCCGTCAACCAATTCATGATGCATGGCCCTGAATTGCAAAGCACCTACCATATAAGCGATTTGATATAAAGGATCGTATCCTCCTTCAAAGGAACGCCGCACTTCGCCTTCAGCGTTCGCGCGTTCATGTCCTACTTTATCAATCAGAAAATCAACGCACTGCTCAGGAGTCCATTTACCCAAATGAAAATTAAGTGAAAAAATGATGCGCGCACAACGGTGCATCCTCCAAAAAAGAGCACCGACCTTCTGTTCCGGCTGCGGATCAAATCCTTTATCCCAAAGTAACATTTCCCAGTAAAAAGCCCAACCTTCTGTCCAGAATGCGGTTTGAAAGGGCCAGCGATACGACCGATACCTTTCATTCATATATTCCTGGAGATAATGGCCGGGGAGCAATTCATGAAAGACAGTAGCTCGTGAAAAATAGGGATTATTTCCGCGCATGCTCATCAGCTTATCTTCATAGGACATGGTATTAGTTGGATAGGAAATGCTGATCACATCACCGCCGGTAAAAAAAGGATTTATTAATTGTCTTTGTGGAGACATCATTTCTGTTGTCCAGGTTTCATTGGCAAGTGGAGGGATCGTGATGAGTTTATTTTTTTCAACAAAATTAATTGCTTCAAGTGCCAATTGCCTTATCAACGCCGGTTGATCACCAGGAGCAACATAATCATTCTTAACCTTTTCCAAAGCCTTCTTCCAATCATCTCCATAACCCATTTCAGCCGATGCTTTCTTCATCTCTTTAAGGCACCAGGCGTATTCCTTATTAGCAATATCAATCAATTCGGCAGGGGTATAAGGGATCATTTGACTGTGAAGTAATTTCAAAATATTTTGCTCGCCAATGGGATTTCCATGAATACCACTTCCATCGTGAAAGCCGTATTGGGTTGACATTACGTTTTTCAAAGTATCTACATACACATTCATCTCAGAATCCACTGCTTTATAAGTTACCCCGGTCCACCAGGTAAATTCAGGATCATAGCCGTTATAAAAATTAAAATAACTTTTCAATATCTCCTGCAATTTTCTAACTGCTGGAATCAATTGGGAAACAGGTGGAAATTTACTTAAATCACTTTTAGAAAACTGAGCCGTGGCTTTCATAATCATCAGCCTGAGACGATCCAAACTGCCTGCAGCATCCTGCGCATTGACTTTGTATCCGTAATGACGCATAACTCCAAAATTAAAAATACTATCCGCAAAAGGAATCAATTTATCTACTGATTTCCATAAGGTAATATTTTGCGATAAGTCTGACTGTGACTGGCTAATGTTATATTTCAGCAACACATAATCAGCTTTCCCATCTTCACTCATTTCAGGGAAAGATACCTGCACCAGTTTTTCCTTCCATTGATCAAAATATTGCTGCAGCTTTTTCGAAAGGCTGTCTGGCATATCGTCATAAGTACGATTGAGGTCTTGAAGGCCCGCACTGTATTGGATAATATAGGCTGCCATCTCGCTGAAAGATTCACTGGCTGTTGGTTGTGCCTTTGAAACAGATTGTGCAGATGCTGTAAAATAATTGCTGAACAATGCGATTATTAAAATCGAAATTGATTTCAAACCGCTTTTTAAAATCTTCATTTGAATCATTTATTTTTCAAAAATATTGAGTACAATTCTCTTCGATATTGTGATAAAGGCATTATATGTCTTCACCGGGTCTTGTAAAGTTTATGGTCAATAATCAGCATTCGATGGAGTTAAACAACAATCATTTTGACATCATTTCTTTGCTAAATCAACGGTTATCGGTTGGAATACGGTAAAGGTATTGAGTAAACAAACAATTAGATGCGATTCTTATTTTCATTTAGCGTGGTGACCTGGTGAAAAAAA
>JBDTJV010000325.1:0-6888 GCA_039935675.1 Ginsengibacter sp.
GGCATTTCTTCATAAAAATCATTTAAATAAGGATTATGGTCAACGTCTTCAAATTGGGGAATCCATTTAAAATGCTTACTCAATAATTGAGTCAACGTGGTTTTTCCTGCTCCAATATTTCCTGCCACTGCAATGTGTTTGGGTTTTTTCGATTTGGCCATTCCTTTTGTGCTGTTTTATTTTAAATAATTTTTCCAATCTTACTCAGGCAGGCAATTAAAAGTAATTATAAATTCAATTGTAAAAAATAAGATTTTTATCTGCGCTGTTCTTTTAGCAATTAGCTTTTAACCTTTCGCACTAAACCTTCAAAAGTAATTCAGGCCCATCGCATTTCTTACTTCTTTCATGGTGGATTCTGCGCTGGTAACCGCTTTTTGTCCGCCCTGTTTCATCACTTTTTGCAAATAAACTTCGTCGTTTAAAATGGCGTTTACTTTTTGACGGATAGGGGTGATAAACCGAACCATATCTTCTGCCAATTGCTTTTTCATATCTCCATACCTTATGGTACAACTATTAAATTTTTCTTCAAAAATTTTAGAAGTTCCGGCCTCACTTACCAACGTCATCAATAAAAACAAATTTTCGATATAATCAGGTTTTACAGAATTATTTTCTGTAGGACCGCTATCAGTTTTTGCCTTCATTATTTTTTTTCTTATTAAATCATCTTCATCCGAAAGGTAGATAGTTGCCATTTGATTTTCGCTTTTGCTCATCTTTCCGCTTCCATCCAAAGATGGAACTTTCACTAATTTATTATTAAAATTAAAAGCAACTGGTTCAGGAAAAACTTCACCATAGCGATGATTAAAACGATTTACATAATTTCTTGCAATTTCCAGGTGTTGTTCCTGGTCTTTTCCAACCGGCACGTATTTAGCCCGATGAATTAAAATATCCGCAGCCATCAAAACAGGATAGGTCAACAATCCTGCATTAACATTATCCGGATGCTGCCGGACTTTATCTTTAAAAGTTGGTGTCTTTTCAAGCTCTCCTTTATAAGCCAGCATATTTAAATAAAGATATAATTCGCTTGTCTGATACAAATGGCTTTGGCAATATAACGCTACTTTTTCAGGGTCAAGTCCACTGGCGATATTTTCTGCCAACACCCTATGCACATTGGATTTCAGGTTTTTTGTGTCGGGATGAGTAGTAAGGGAATGCAAGTCGGCCACCATAAAATAACATTCATAATCTTCCTGCATTTTCACATAATTACGTATAGCGCCAAAGTAATTTCCGAGATGCAAGTAGCCGGTTGGCCTGATCCCGCTCATTACTATTTCTTTCTCTTTTTTCATAAGGGAACGAAGATAACAGATTTTGGTTTTAGTGAAAGTGCTTCATCTATTAAAATGTGTAATTTTTAATTAGGATAATCAACTGAATAAGAACCGTCCATGCTACCTGTGATTATTGAATTTTCAGTTAAGAGTTTTTGGAAATATTTATTGAATTATAATAATTTTCAGAAATAAAAGCTAGTTTCATCAGAGATTTTAATAATCCTGTTTTTAAACCGTCGTTTTTATGTACCGGAACAGAAAATCCTAAACGCAGTATTTTGTTAAGTATAAATGTAATGGCTTCCGTTTATTCTTGCAAGTTGCCAATCCTTATTTTCTATCATTTACTTTGCAAAACTCTTTCCCTGAAATAGATTTCATATGGCTATTTCTAAAATTTGCACATTGTCTTTTTCGGGAATATCTATATCGACACTGAGACAACCTTCGACAGCTTCATAAATGTTTTGCAAAAGCTCTTCAAAAGTTTCACCCTGAGTTACACAGCCCCGTATGGCCGGAAATTCTGCCCAATATCCTCCTTCTTCAGCTTTGTGACCATGCACCTTTAATTTCATTAACTAAAGTTATAAATTTGTTTCATAATCTTTTTTTGACCTGAAAAGTGATTTCAAAAATGAGCATTTATACTATTCCATTCTTTTCTTTTTGCTTTTGCAAATAAAAAAACAACTTTCTAAAATATGATAAACGGAACTATCGAATTACCAGCGCCATCAAAAAAACCAGAAAGCAGTTATATTTGCCTAATGAACATTGACGATCAATTAATTGATAAACTGGCTAACCTTTCCAGGCTGGAATTTGATGAAAATGAAAAACAGGAAATAAGAACTGACCTTGAAAAGATGCTTGGATTTATTGATAAATTGAATGAATTGGATACAACATCTGTTGAACCTTTGTTACACATGACAAAGAATGTTAACATTTTCCGCGAAGATGAAGTAGAAGGCGAGATCAGCAGGAAAGATGTTTTCAGAAATGCTCGCTTGCATGATGAAGAATTCTTTAAAGTACCAAAGGTGATAAAGAAATAATGTCAGTCTACGAACAAAAAACTAAGAATAAAGAACTACGAACTAAAAAATATGGCACCAATTATTGAACTGGATGATATTAAAAAAAGCTATTACCTGGGAAAGCAGGAATTAAAAGTTCTTAAGGGTATTTCGATAAACATTCTCAAGAATGAATATGTAGCGCTAATGGGCCCAAGTGGTAGCGGAAAATCAACATTGATGAACCTGCTGGGGTGCCTTGATTCTCCCACTTCAGGCAACTATATTTTGAATGGGGAAGATGTGAGCAAGATGCAGGATGATGCGCTTGCAGATGTTAGAAATAAAGAAATTGGTTTTGTGTTCCAACAATTTAATTTGTTACCGCGCTTAACTGCCGCAGAAAATGTGGCGCTTCCACTAATCTACAATGGCACTTCAAAAAAGATTCGTACTGAACTCTCTTTGGAAATGCTGGATAGAGTAGGGCTGGCAGATAGAAGTCATCATAAACCCAACGAATTATCAGGAGGTCAGAATCAAAGAGTTGCAATCGCCAGGGCCCTCGTAAATAATCCTTCTATTATACTGGCAGATGAACCGACAGGTAATTTGGATTCTAAAACTTCTGTTGAGATCATGCATATTTTTGATAAGATACAAGCCGATGGAAACACGGTGATATTAGTAACTCATGAAGAAGATATTGCTGAATATGCGCATAGAATCATTCGCTTAAAAGATGGTATCATAGAAAGCGATCAGCTTAATCAAAAGAAAATGGTTACTATTTGATGATTGCCGAAATCTTATCTGCTTTAATTTGAACGTCCAAAGAAACAATTCTTTAACTCTCAATCATAGTAAACCAGTAAATAATTTGATTTCTTAATCAGATGTTTTAATTCTATCCCAGGTGCATTATTGTTTTACCAAAACAATGCTACTTACCACAGATTGTTGAACCTGGTACATAGTTCCCGAATCGCTAAACGTAGAGTCCTTTGTACCGTTTATTGTGAGTGTTAGTTGGTTTCCACTCATTTTATAATGTCCGCCTCCGGCATTGCTTGAAGTAGTGTTAGTACCAATGGTTGCAAATCCACCTTTTGGAAAATAAATGGAATCTGCACCAATTAATTGATAAGTTGAAACGGAATTAGTGGTAGGAATGGTAACTACAAGAGGAGAACTCATAGAATCTACTAAAATATTGTCCTCATAATAATACCCTTTGGATACTGAATTTACTGAGTAACTAAAATTTGTATTAGTTGCGTTGCCATTGTTAAAAACGATAGTTCCCTGGTTGTTAGCTGACGTCCAATCAGCCAGTGTTACGATTTTTTCACCATCATCGCTAGTAATCGTACTGTTACTAGTTGAATGCATTCCATTGAACGTGTAAGTTCCATTTATTCCTGTAGAATTATTGTTATTGGTATCATTTTTTTTGCAAGAGGCAATAATAGCGAGCGCTGCTACGAGGAACAGGATGTGTTTTTTTTTCACTTATTTTATTTTATTGGTTAAAGTTACGTTTTGGTTTAAACAGTCAATTTGGAAAATAAATAATTTATTTTTTCAAATATACATTTCGAAAATATAAAATATCATCATTTGAAATATGGTGCTAAAATAAAGGCTTATTCCGAATAATACAAGTGAAAACACAATTTCACTGATTATCTTGCACGAAGGTGGTTTGCTACCAAACCTTTAACATCCTCTTTAATCCTCTTGCAATAATTTTACGTACTTACCACCATAAAAGGTAAACTATTAAAATAAACTATCGAATTAATATGAAAAGATTCATCTCTTATTGTTTTGCATTTCTGATGCCATTATTTACATTCGCTTCTATTCCGGGAAATAATACCCAACAATTTTATCACAAAGGAAAAATGGATACCGCGACTTTTGCGGCTGGTTGTTTTTGGTGTGTACAGGCCCAATTCAGTCAATTAAAAGGAGTAGAAAAGTAGAAGCAGGTTTCAGTGGAGGTTTTGTAAAAAATCCTACTTATGAGGAAGTTTGTACAGGCAAAACAGGACATGCGGAAGCCTGTAATATTATCTATGATCCATCTGTGATCACTTATGATGAATTGTTGGCTGCCTTTTTTACGGCGCATGATCCGACCCAACTAAACAGGCAGGGTAATGATGTAGGTACTCAATATCGTTCGGCCATTTTTTATCACAATGCCACCCAGAAAGATAAAGCAGACTATTACATCAAAAAATTAAATGATGTAAAAGCTTATAAAAAAGATATTGTCACCCAGATTGTTCCTTATAAAGTTTTTTACAATGCCGAAGGCTATCACCAGGATTTTTATGCTAAGAATCCTGATCAGCAATATTGCAAGTATGTAATTCAACCTGAACTGGAGAAATTCAGAAAAGTTTTTAAAGACAAATTGAAGAATCCCTAATCTTAAGATTTCTAAACTGAATTACGATTAAAATTGATTAAAAGCATGAAACAGACTATTTTCTTAACGACGATATTTTTAATGTCTTTTGCTTCCGGTGGATGTCAGCAACGTGAAACAAAAGTTGGTCATGAAAATAATCCGTATTACTCAAATACAGACACTGCTCGTCTAAATGTATCCAATGCTCAATGGAAAAAGATACTTCCTGCTGAATTGTATGCAGTATCGCGGGAAGCGGCTACCCAACCAGCTTTCACAGGTAAATATTGGAATAAAAATCCTAAAGGCACTTACTATTGTGCCGTATGTGGCAATAAACTCTTCCGGTCAGATGCTAAGTTTGCAAGTACCTGTGGATGGCCCAGCTTTTTTCAAACGGTTCGTAAAAATAGCGTTATTTATCGTACCGATAATTCATTTGGTATGGAGCGAACTGAAGTAATTTGCGAAAGATGTGGCTCTCATCTTGGGCACATTTTCGATGATGGTCCTGCGCCAACTTACAAACGTTTTTGTATGAATTCTGTTTCGTTGGATTTTGTACCAGATGGAGGAGCGTTTGCGAACAGAAGCCGTTAATACCGGTAAAAAATCTCTCCTGACATTTATTAGGGAATAAATTGATAGTCTTGATATTGAAGAAATTAAAAATCAAGACTATTTCTTTGTTTACTCAGACCAACTAATTTATTGTAGTCTTTTTCTTATGAAATTGACGGAATGTATGCCAGGAGAAAGATTCGTTCCAGCCAGCCAAACTTTTAAAAGTAAAAACAGAGTGCATTTTTATCTGCTAAAGCTTATGTCATAGGTACTTTCCATTGTATTATTTTTCTACCGAACTTCACCAATAATAAAAATGACTATGTTACCAATAAAAGTAATCATAACCGGAGCTACCGGTATGGTTGGTGAAGGAGTTCTGTTTGAATGTTTGCAAAATGACCAGGTGGCTGAAGTGCTGATTGTTTCCCGCCGCCATTATGAAATGCAACATCCAAAATTAAGGGAATTACTCGTTCCTGATTTTATGAAAATGGATCAATTTTCTGAAAATATCAAAGGTTATGATGCATGCTTTTTTTGTGCCGGAATAAGTTCTTTTGGTAAGAAAGAAGATCAGTTTACTTTTTTGACCTACGATACTACTTTGGCATTTGCAAGACCGCTGGTAAAAGTAAACCCCAATATGGTTTTCACCTACGTTTCGGGGGCCAAAACAGATAGCACCGAAAAAAGCAGGATGATGTGGGCGAGGGTAAAAGGTAAAACAGAAAATGACCTGGCAAAGCTTGGATTCAAAGGAGAATATAATTTTCGTCCCGGGATAATGATGCCCTTTCCGGAGCAAAACAACTGGAAACCGGTGGTTAAATTCCTGGTTAAAATAATAAAAGTCATTTCACCAAAAAGCGTGCTCACGCTAAAGGAAGTTGGCTGCGCAATGGTCAACTCAGTAATTATTGGTTATCCGAAAAATGTGCTGGAAGTCACTGATATCAGGCGATTAGCAAAAGGGTAACCGTGCAAAATAGAAATTTGATTTATTTCTTCGTTTACTGGCCCCCAACTTTGGATATTGTTCTTTGAATTTTCAAAAGAATAGAATTCCAACTTTTCTCAATTATCCATGCAGCATCATTTTTTATAAGAGAAACTTAAAAAAAATATTTGCACTCTAATTAAAATAATTTATATTTATTAACTATTTTGAAACGCTGCTTCTCTTTCCATAAAAAATTTCTATTTCAATTCTATGATGGCCTGCTGACTTGAAAACATAATTATTTTTAAAAATTAAAAAAATGAATTATGAAAAAGTTTTCAATCTTCACTCTCATTATTTTAATGAGTTTTATTCTTATTTTTTCCAGGTGTAACCAAGGGGAAAAAGACAAGGCAGAAGTAACCAAAGATTTGGCCCACACCCAGGCAGCAATTCCACCTTATGGCGGTTTTGAAAGCCAGGTAGCTTGGGGAAAACACGTTGTCATTATCGCTGGTTGTAACGATTGTCATACTCCCAAAAAAATGGGACCAAATGGCCCGGAAGATAATATGGATTTAGAATTATCCGGCCACCCTTCACAACAGCCGGGAATAAACGTTGACCGCAAAGAAATTG